>JAGQTW010000048.1 GCA_020438785.1 Mycobacterium sp.
TTCATCTGCACCTCCGGCAAGGGCGAGGAGCTCTACACCGAGAAGCTGATCCCCGCCGTGCGGGAGGGCGCCGCGGCCGCCGACCGCGACGTCGACGACATCGACAAGATGATCGAGATCAAGATCTCCTATGACACCGATCCCGAACTGGCACTGGAGAACACCCGGTTCTGGGCCCCGCTGTCGCTGACCGCCGAGCAGAAGCACAGCATCCACGATCCGATGGAGATGGAGCGCGCCGCCAACGAACTGCCCATCGAACAGGTCGCCAAGCGCTGGATCGTCTCCTCCGACCCGGACGAGGCCGTCGAGAAGGTCGGGGCGTACGTCAAGTACGGGCTCAACCACCTGGTGTTCCACGCGCCGGGCCACGACCAGCGGCGCTTCCTCGAGCTGTTCGAGAAGGACCTGGCGCCCCGGTTGCGAAAGCTGGGCTAGTTCGCCTCAGTTCCCAGCCAATCCGAGCAGGCTCAGCGCGGCAGGCGCCCAGAACCCGTTGTCCGGGCCGCCGTGGCATGCTCCGTCGGTCTCTCCCGGGTTGATGATCCACAGCAGACCATCGAGTGCGCCACCTTGGTACAACCGAGGTGGTTGTCCCAACCGAGCTCCAGGCGGGTTGCAGTTGTCTGGTTGCGGTCCCGCGCCGTTTCGTCCGACGTCAACCACGAAATGGGCGTCGCGGATGTCGAGCTTGGCGAGTTCGGCCCGCACGCTCTCGGCGTACAACACCTCGGATCCTGTGGTGTAGTGCGCAGCGACGTTAACGCTGAAGCCCGTAACCTTGCCGACGCCCACCTCCTTCAAGCGGCGGGCGGCTTCTTCCGGGCTGAGCCAGTCCTCGTTGCCGATGTCGATGTAGACCCGCGCGCCTGTGGTCGAGAGTTTGTTGACCGCGAATTGCAGCATGCCCAGACGGTCGCCCTGCTTGCACCTGCCCACCTGTGGGAGGGCATCCGGTTCGAGGATGACCATGGCCTCGCGATGCCCCTTCAACGCTGCGGCGACGGCGGTAATCCAGTCCTTGTACTCCTGCTCACTCTCCGCACCTCCGCTGGACCACGAGCCGCAATCGCGCGCAGGAATCCGATAGAGCACAAGCACCGGGACCGCATGTGCCGCAGCGGCTCCGGCGAGGTATTCGCCGACGTCACTTCGAGCCGTGTCGGAGGTGGACCAATCGGTGAACCACTTGGCCTGTGGCGTCTTCGCGAGCAGATCGAAACGGTGATCCTCCTGCGCCGCGACGATCGCCTGCAGGTGGGGATCGATGTACAGGGGGGTGTCCACGGGCGTGCTGCCCGCCAGTGTGTTGTCCGAAGCGGCGGGTGGCATGGAAGCGAATATCATAGCAACGAGCCCAGCGCAGACAATCATTGCCGATGCGGCTCTACGAATGGTGCGACCTTGCTGTCGCTCAAAGTGCCTCGGCGTCATCTTCGCGCCCCCGTACATGTGCACCGCTTTCTCGGTGCCTATCATCAGTTCGTGCAAAGAACAACACCGTAATTGGAACTATTGTAACGGTCCAGAAGGTCGACCGGTCCACGAACCCCAACGGCACCTCGAGGAAACCGGTTGTACAAATCCCGGTGACCAACATTGCCGCGATGGTCAGGTAGCGGCTTGTGGGCGCCGTTATGGCGTACGTCTGCAGGAGAATCGACACGACGGCGATGAACGCGAACACCACCCCGCCGGTGACGAGAAATTGTACGAACTGATTGTGACCTTGGTAGGCCCCCACGCTCAACGGCGAGGTGTCGCTCTCCGCGACGTGCTGGAACCAGTCGTGTCCGAAGCCGAACAGAAGGGCTCGCGATGACCACTGCTCCAGTGCCCGATTCCAGATGAAGCCGCGATCGGTGAATGCATCGTCCCCCCATCCCATCAGGGGCAGCGCGCACATCGTTACGATTGCGGCAACGGTTGCTATCCGTGCCGTCACAGACGCTGAACGGCGCGATCCGAATTCCCCCACAGCCCATACCAATATGCCAATGACTAGCATGCTCGCCAACGCGAACATTGAACTGCGGCTGGAGGACCAGAGAACCGCGAATACGATGATTCCTAGACCGGCCAATCGCAGCCACCGCGGCCGCAACATGGCGACTGTCGCGGACCCGATCGAGATATAGGTGCCCAGATTGTTCTCCGAGGTGAACATGCCCTGCAGGAGGCCCAGCGAGGGGAACACCGTCTTGTCGGAACGCTGAAACCCCGCTCCCGACGAGTCACGGAGTACGCCGGCACTCGGCATGAGGAACCCCAGCACCACCGCGATGATTGCCGTGAGTAGGACGAGCGTGCCCAGTGCGGCGAGAACGCGCCGAGGGTCGGGTCGCAACGCGGCCAGCGCCAACACCACCATCACATAGAGGACACTGTCGGGAGTTGGCATACCGGAATACAAGTCACGCAGCAGGATGCACAGCCACGGCGCCAGTACCGCGACTACGCGCCACAGGCCAGGTCGGGTGAGTTCGTTCATGCGGAACAGGATGATGCCGAGGCAGTAAGCCACGACCACCACGTAGAGCCCACGTGAGGTCAGGCTCGCGGCGGGCGTCCAGATCGGTTCTTTGCCGACTGGGACGAATTTTTTGTCTGCGGTCAGCGATAGCGCGATCAGCGATCCGACGGCCCGGAGCCACATCACGACGACGAGGAGCACACCTGCGGTGTCAGTGCTGATGAACAGCCGGCCCCGCTGCTGCATCGGCCCTCCAAACCGCCCTGCCCAATGACGCCGCCACGATGGTCACACGGGTATTTTGTGGGGATGCTACCGGCCGGATGAGCGGGGGAACGGGTGAGGACCGGACGCGGGCGATCGGCGAGCGGCAACGCTCTGCTGGCGCTGAGCGGCCAGTGGGGTCGCTACGCGCTTCAGCTGCTCGCGCTCGTCGTGTTCTCCCGGCTGCTCAGCCCAGGTGATTTCGGCCTCGTCGCAATGGTCACCGGTGTAGTCGGCATCGCTTATGTCATCGGCGACTTCGGCCTCTCTCTGGCCGCTCTGCAGGCCGAGGACTTGCACACAGATCAGCGCACCAACCTCTTCTGGTGCAACAGCGCGATCGGCTTTCTGATCGCCGCACTGATATGCGTCGCCGCCGGACCGATGGCCTCGTTCTACGAGGACTCGCGCGTCGCACCCATCGCCATGGCGATGGCCTCGGTATTCCTGGTCAACGGGATCGCGGTGCAATTCCGTACCGAACTGAACCGCGGCCTGCGCTTCGGCGTGATAGCTGCGTCAGACACCCTGGGCCAGGCGGCCGGATTCGTTGGTGCGCTGGTCGGAGCGCTCATCGGCTGGTCGTACTGGGCGCTGGTTGCAATGCCGGTCATCGCGGCGTTCGTCACGAACGCGATCATCGTCGCCTACGCAAACTGGTGGCCGGGTTGGTACCGCCGCGGTACGCCCATGCGGTCGTTGCTCACTTTCGGGGTGAACGTTCTTCTCACGCAGGTAATCAATTACATCTCGAGCAACGTGGACCAGATCGTCATCGGCCGAGTCTGGGGCGCCACCCCGCTAGGCTTCTACAACCGGGCCTTCCAGATCGCCCGAATCCCGGCCCAACAGGTGGCGGCCCCGCTCACCCGCGTCGTCCTGCCCTATCTCTCCAGACTCCTCAATGATCCGGCGGCATACCTCGATGCGGTCAGGAAGACACAGCTGGCTCTCGCCACGCTTCTGCTTTCGCTTCTGGCATTCGCGGCCGGCACCGGTGACTGGCTGGTCCCGGTGGTTCTCGGCGAAGGGTGGCAACAGGCCGTCCCGCTGCTTCGTGTCCTCTGCCTGGCGGGCGCGCTGCAGGCGATCGGCTATGTCACCTACTGGGTGCTGCTCTCGCAGGGCAAGACCGGCCTGCTGTTCGCCACCGAGTTCGGCGCCCGCCTCATCATGATCGCGCTGATCATCGCTGCCGCCGTCCGGGGACCGTTATGGGTAGCGCTAGCCGCCGCCGCCGGCCAGGCCCTCCTTCTCATCTCCGCCGCCGCCGTTGCTCTGCCCCGCGCGAATGTGCGCCCCGGCCCTGTCCTGACGCCGGCCATGCGACCCGCCGTCCTATTCACGGTGGCCGCCACCGCCGCGTGGGCCGCCGGTCATCTGGCCGACCCGCTGCCTGACATCGCCGCTCTGCTCATCGCAGCTTTCGCGTTCGCTGCAGTCTGCGCGGGCGCTTTGGCGCTGCCCGGTTACCGTCAGGATCTAAAAGTTCTGTCGGCTCTCGCTCTAAGCGTGCGGCGCACGAGGGGAAGCGCGTGAGCGGACACCGCTTGAAGGTCCTCATGTCGACAGGCCCGCTCAAGCACGAGGACAACCCCTACCTGCAGCAACTGGTCACCGGACTGGGCGAGCAGATCGACGTCGAGCCACTGTCCGGGCGCGCTACCTTGTTCTCCCGTCCAGACGTATTCCACGTCCAGTGGCCCCACCAGCTTTATCGCGCCTCCGGACGAGCTAAGACGATGGTCAAGCGAGTCTTGTCGGCGATACTGCTGGCCAGGTTGCGCGCGCGGGGCGTGCCCGTCGTCCTGACGGTGCACAACATGACCTCCCACGAGGAAGAACGCGGGATCGAGCGGAGGCTGCTTCGCACGCTGGAACGGATGGTCACCCTCCGCATCTACATCAACGAGTCGGCGGAGAACGACCCCGCCCGTGGTCTGGTCGTCCTCCACGGTGATTACCGCGCATGGCTGCGGGAGCACGGTGTCGACGTCTCCCCACGCGAGCCCGACCGAGACGTCATCTTGTTCGGCTGGTTGCGGCCGTACAAGGCGATCGAGTGCCTCATCGCCGCCGCGCGCGATGCCGAGGTAACCCTGACGGTCACCGGGCAGGCAATCGAGGCTTCTTACGAACGCTCGCTCTACGCGACGATCGCAGACTCTCCGCTGGCGATACTTGACCCCCGGCACCGCGGGGACGACGAACTGACAGCCGAAATACTTCGGCACCGACTCGTGTGCCTGCCGTATCCGGGGATGTACAACTCGGGAGCGTTGCTGTACGCGCTCAGCATCGGCCGTCCGGTGCTGGCCCCCCGCAGTCCGTCCACCGAGGCGCTTGCCCTTGAGGTGGGCGAACAATGGGTGATGTTGTACGACGGCCCGTTGACCGCGGCAACCTTGCGCGACGCACTCGCCGCGACCCCGCCTACCGGATCGCCGAACCTCTCCCGAAGGGACTGGCCGACCGGGATCGGGCTACACATCGCCTGCTATGGCGCCCTCGCCGCTGCCGCCGTTGGTCGTCCGCTCCCGCCAACAATCGGCCGAGCACTGCTGGAAGGCGATCCGGCATTTGTCGCCCACTCGGCATTCAATGCCCCGGTTCAAACCCGGTAAGCCTCGCGCCAGAATTTCAGGGGATTGCGGACCGCCCGCGCGAGCTTCGCACGTTGAATTCGTGCGTGGCCTTTCTTCAGGCCCTTCGAGTACGGGCCGCTGCCAGCGCTCAGGTAACCCCACAGCATCGCGAACGAACCAATGACGTAGGGACGCCGGACAAGGAAGCGCCCGCAGTGGATGAGGAAGTACGGAAACCAGTAGCCGGTCCACCGGCACCCCCGGCCATTGCGGTACCGCCCGTGCAGGAGGCCTTCGCTTGCACCGGTATACCGCGCCAGCTCGAAATGGGCGCCGGTGTCCACCCGCGTTTCAATGCCCCTCAGGCTCGCCGCGACCTCGTCGAGGATGTCGAAGCCGATCGATGTCGGCATCGACTCGGTCGCCCGGTACGCCTCCATCGTGTACATCTTGACAGCACCCATCACGTGGAACTTCTGCTCTTTCATGCCCTTCGAGACACTGACGCCGCCTGTGATACCGACGCCGCCGCGTGCGAGTTCCATGACCCGTTCAAGGTAATCCGGCGCCAGTCGAACGTCAGCGTCCAGCTTCATGACGTGCGAATACTGCCGTCGGGGGAGCGCTTTCTCAACACCGAATCGCCATGCGCTGAAGGCTGATCCGCCGATCAGTCCGCCGTCATTGGTCTTAGACACCACCATGGCCAAGTCCCCGGGATCGACCTCGGCGAGTCGTTCGGCAGTGCCGTCGGTGCTGCCGTCGTCGACCGCAACCCAATCAAAGTTCTGGAATCGCTGCGCCCGAAGGGTGGCAACGAGACCCGATATGTTGTCGGCCTCATTGTGCATCGGTGTAACAATTAGCAATGTCATCCGCCCTCCACCTGCCGCCTCGAACTGGCATGATTGCCGGGCATCTTGCAGAAACGGAACCAAGTCACCGTCTTGATGCTCCAATAGCGTTCGGGATGCGGTCGAACGACCGCCAACACCACCTTGGGGGCGATAGTGGTGAGCGAGTGCTATTGATGGGACAACACCCGAGTGTGTCGGCCTTCCGCGTCGAGCGGTGCGGACTCTTCTCCTTCACGTAGGGGTTCATCGAAGTTGTGGACGAACACGGCGGCGAACACCGCGGCGATCAACGCCACCACGGCTGCGACGATCAGATTCAACAGAACGTTCGGTGACGACCGGTGCAGGGGTATATCGGCGGGCTGCATCACATTGACGTGGACCGGTGAATCAGCGACCGAAGGAGCGCCTTCAAGGCCGGCCACCGCCTGTGACATCTGGTCGGCGATGCGACTGGCGGCGGTAGCGGCCTTCGCGGCCGTGGGCGCCGACACCGATACGTCGATGACCAACGTGTCCGGCGGGATGGTCACTTCCATATCCTTCGCTAGGTCGGGCACCCTGACGCCCAGGCCGACCGAATCTATGACCGGCTGAAGAACTTGGGTGGTTGTCACAAGCTGTGCATAAGTCTTCATACGGTCCGTGATATACGACTGAGCGCCTTGGCGGGCTTCGATGGTCGAGTAGGGGGAAATGTTGGGCACGAAAACTAGTCGAATGTTTGCGGTGTAGGCCGTCGGAATGAGGAATCCCGCACCCGCCAGCAACCCGCCGACCAAGACGAAGACGAGCAGAAGCACCCGCCAGCGCCGCAATAGCAGACGGCTGTAGCCTCGAAGGTCCATATCCACCCGACTTGCTCGGAACATGCAAATAGCGGAGCGTAGCCCCGCCCCGGGAGTCGATGATAGCGCCGAATCGCTATCAGAGCGCGAGGAACGATGTTCGTCGCTGCTCAGCGACGGAACTCGACTGAATTACGCAGGAGCCCTATTGAATACATCCATGGGAGATCCGGACTACTCGGGTGAGAAAACCGCACTAAGTCTTATACCCTGCTACGGTACGTTCTCGGGCTAGATCTCTGGGACTGTGAAAACTCTCGAAAGTGGAACTGCGTGAATTCGATCGGTCCATTCCAGTTCCCGGCGTCCGCGCAACCCGGGGCTCAAGCAACCCGCCACGCGGTTCCTGCCGCGCGTCGACCACCCGGCGACGACCACAACGGTCGCCGGTACGGATCCGGACTCCTTGGAGTTCTCATGAGTCGCGGTGCTGCGGCGCGGGCTCTCGCCTCAGTGATCCTGTTCGTCGTGTCGGCAATGCTCGGCGGATCAGTCACAGGTTCGGCGTATGCGGCACCCTCCGAACCCACCGACCCGGCGCCCCCGCCCCCGGGAGCGGTGACACTGCGCTGGCCCACGCTCGGTCTGCAATCAACGGTGGATCTGTATGGAGACGGCAGTGCAAAATTCACTGTGCCATTGCCCCTGGGGCTGGCCGCCACTCGGTTACAGGGCATGATTCACACTCCGACGAACATCTCCGGCGGCTACGTCGAGGTCGATGACGGCGAGGGTGGGTTCCTGGCGTCGATCGATTTGCCCCCCGCCGTGCCTGGCCTGGCGCTGGTGCCCTTCGACGTCGACATATCGGCGGCACGTGTTCGGGAGTCTTCGGTCGAGCTGACGTTCACCACTCGAGGCCGCGACCCGATCGACCGAAACTGCGGTCCCACTCAGCACTTGGTGCTCAGTGATCTGGCTACGGTATTCACCGGCGTACAGCTTCCCCCGAACTCGATCGCGACCTTCTTCCCGACGGTGATCGAGAGGGTCACGATCTATGCACCCACCGACGCCAACTCCGCCGAACAACAGGCTGTCCTGACGTTGGCGTCCACGCTGGAGCGAATCTATTCGCCCCGCCCACTGGCTATTGCGGTCGTCAGCCAACCGCGTGGCACGCTACCGCCGCCGGCTCCCGACCTGGAGCGTGCTGTCGTCGTCGAGAAGGGCCAGCCCGGTCTGACCGTCGAGAATGCCGGGACACCGGCCGCATACCTCCTGGTCTCCGGTGACGGCGGGGCCCTTTCGGCGCAGGTGTCGTTGCTCACCAATCAATTGCAGCCGCTGGCGCAATCGGCAGTGGCCCGCGTCGACCAAGCAGGAGGCAGCGCTGCGCTGAGCGGTGACACGCTGACCTTCAGCCAGTTGCAGACGAGTGGCAGGCTTACTTTTCTAAAGGCGGGATCGCTGGGCGTCTCATTCGATCGAACGAAGTTGGGACCTCGATTCGACGGCGTTCAGGTGCATCTGCTCGCCGATTACACCCCCGTGCCTGAACGTGATGCGGCATCCGTCGTGATTCGCTCCAAGCAACTTGTCCTGTATCGAGCCCCGCTAGATCAGTCTGGAAGTCTGGACGCCACATTCAGCCTGGACAGCCAGATGCTCGACCAACAATTCGTCAGCCTGCAACTGGCGCTGACGTACACGCCGGATCAACCGTGCGGGCCATTGGTGTCGTCGATGACGTTCCAGATCGATCCACGATCCACGTTGACGCTGCACCGTGGCGGACCTCCACTTCACGGTTTCAATGCATTTCCATCCGAGTTCAGCCCCCAGTTCTTAGTGGCGCTTGATGGCACCAGCGCCAATCAGCTCAGCTATGCCGCCCAGGTCGTGGCAGCGATTGCGCGGCTTACCAGCACCGAACTGAAGCCGAAAGTGGTCGACCTCCAGACGGCGGTCTCTGCCACTACGGGTGCGCTGATCGTGGCTAATTCCAAAGCGATCCAACAAACCTCGCTGAACCCACCCGTGAGCGGGGACGGATCGTCCCTAAACTTCGAACTCCCGACCGCGATGCACGTCAACATCGCTGACGGGCTCGGATCGATCCAGGCCTTCGCCGATCCACCGCGCAACCGTTCGGTCGTCCTCGTCACGACAACCACCGACTGGGGGTTGGTCGACCGGCTGTTCAGTTACATAGACGGGTCCGTCAGCGACTGGGGGCAGCAGACGGGCGACGTGCTTGCGGCAGGCGCGGGGGGGACCCCGGTCAGCGTCGCGATCCGGCCAGCCGCCGACGTCTTCCTGCCCCCGGGTTCCGCCAGCGCTGCTTCGTGGATCAAAGCCGCTGTCGTGGCGGGTGCACTCGCGACCTTTGCGGTGATAGCGGGGGCTCTGTACTTCGGTCGGCGAAGAACGCGCCGACTTCCCCAACAAGTCGGTGACCCCATCCCCGACGATTCGTAATCCAGTGACGTCGTTCTCTGCCCGCCTAGTCGAGGGGTCGTCTTATGTCCGGTTCCGCTTTCATCAGCCCGCACGCCAAGGCTCTGTTCGAGAGGCTATCCGCGCGTACAGCCCGGACCGGTGTCATCGGCCTCGGCTACGTCGGTTTGCCCTTGGCCGTAGAGTTCGGCCATGGCGGGTTCTCAGTCGTCGGTATCGACCTCGACAGCCGCAAGTGTGATGCGATCAACGCAGGAACGTCGTACATCGCGGACGTGCCCAGTTCCGAAGTGGCCGCACTGGTTAATGCCGGCCGACTCCGCGCAGTCCCGGACTTAGCGGCGGCGGACAGCCTCGACACGATCAACATCTGCGTCCCGACACCGCTGCGCAAGACCAGGGATCCCGATATGACGTACGTGCTGTCCGCCGCGCAGTGGGTGAAGGAGCATCTACGCCCCGGCATGCTCGTCATCCTCGAGTCGACCACCTACCCGGGTACGACGGAAGAGGTGGTGCGAAGCATCCTCGAGGAAACCGGTCTGCGGGCGGGATACGACTTCTTCCTGGCGTATTCGCCGGAGCGGGTCGATCCGGGCAATGAGAAGTGGACCACCAAGAATGTGCCGAAGGTGGTAGGGGGCCTCACGCCGGACTGCTCGGCGCTTGCCGCTGAGCTTTACGGGGCGTCCGTTGATCGCGTGGTGGAGGTTAGTTCTCCACGTGCAGCCGAGATGGTCAAGTTGTTGGAGAACACATTTCGCGCCATCAACATCGGACTCGTCAACGAGATGGCACTGATGTGTGACCGTATCGGTATCGACATCTGGGAGGTAATCGATGCCGCCGCGACGAAGCCGTTCGGCTTCATGCCCTTCTATCCCGGTCCGGGCCTTGGCGGACACTGCATTCCGATCGATCCGTTTTATCTCTCTTGGAAGGTCAAGGAAGTGGGGTTCGAAGCCCGCTTCATCGAACTGGCCGGCCAGGTCAACGCCGCCATGCCGCGGTATGTCGTCGACAAGGTTGCCGACGCGCTCAATGACCAGGGCAAGTCGATCAAGGGCGCCAACATTCTGGTGATGGGCGTTGCCTACAAGCCCAACGTCGACGATGTTCGCGAGTCGCCCGCGTTGGACGTGATCACGCTTCTGGTGAAGAAAGGCGCAAACGTCACCTACCACGACCCCTTCGTGCCTCATGTGGGTGCGGACACCTGGGCCGCCGGTCGGAGTATGGATTCGGTGCCTTATAGCCGCGCTACCGTCGCGGCAGCCGACTGCGTGGTGGTGGCCACGAATCACCAAGCATTCGACTATGCCGAACTCGTGGAGGCGGCGCGTGTCATCGTCGACACCCGAAACGCCTTCAAGGGCTCGGCGCGGAATGTGTTCAAACTAGGCGCGCCGAACCCCGGCGCTTGACGGTTCGCGTTCCGCACCCGCGAAGAAGATTTGAGGTCTCGGACCATGGATTTGCAGAACGCAGTACTGGTGGCAGCTCATCCCGACGACGAGATTCTCTGGTTCAGCTCCATCTTCGGTGCCTGTAAGCGGGTCGTCGTCTGCTACGGCGCATCCGCCACTGCCGATGAGAGCTGGGACAGCGGTCGCGCTCGACTGATGGACGAGTATCCGATCGCCAAGGTGGAATTCCTGAAGGTTCGGCAGTCCGGCGGGTTCGACAGCGCCGACTGGTATCGCCCCGAAGAGGCCGAATCCGGGCTGCGCCTGCACGGCCGCGGGGCCACGGCATATGAGAACAACGCGGAACACCTTCTCCAGATTCTTGGATCTGAATTGGCGCAGGAAAGTGTCGTTATCACGCACAACCCGTGGGGCGAATACGGCCATGAAGAACACGTCCAAGTATTCCGAGTGCTGCAGCGGCTCCAAAAGCGAATCGGTTTCGGCCTCTTCGTCGATGGATACGTCAGTGACCGCAGCGCCGCACTGATGACGCAGAGCCTGAATCTGCTACAGGGTGCCCCCGTGGTGCGCGAGACCGACCGAGCGTTGGCCCTCAAACTGAAGAACTTGTACATCGAGTACGACTGCTGGACCTTCTACAACGATTTCGAGTGGCCGGAATTCGAGTTGTTCTATCGGGTGGGCGAACCCGATGGTCGGTATGTGGAGGCCTCGGTCAGCGTACCGCTCAATGTCATCAACCGAAGATTCTACGTGAGCCCGATCAGGAAGGCGGCAAAGAGGCTCCTGCCCAGATCAGTGGTGTCGTTGCTCAAGAAGGCTTTGAGGAGGAGTTGATCTCGGGTGAGGGGATGTCGATGCCGTCGGTAGCAATCATCGGGACGCGCGGTTACCCAAGCTATTACGGGGGTTTCGAGACGGCGGTCCGGAAAATTGCGCCGTACTTGGTGGACGCGGGCTGGGACGTCACGGTGTACGGGCGCCGTGGGGCCACGCGGCCTGACGATGAAAGCGCCGACCCCGGTGTCGCGACACGGATCACCCCTGGGCTTGAGACCAAGAGTTTGAGCACGCTCTCGTACGGCATGACATCGACTCTTGATGCCGCTGCACGGCGCCCCGACGCCGCCCTCGTAATGAACGTTGCGAATGGCTACTTCCTGCCCTTCCTCAACGCCCGTCGTATTCCGACGCTGGTGAACGTGGACGGTATCGAGTGGGAGAGGGGCAAATGGAGCCCGCTTGCCCAACGCGTTTTTCGTATCGGCGCCGGGCTTACCGCGAGGCACGCGGATGGTCTCGTCTTCGACTCGCGG
This sequence comes from Mycobacterium sp., assembly GCA_020438785.1. Taxonomy (GTDB): domain Bacteria; phylum Actinomycetota; class Actinomycetes; order Mycobacteriales; family Mycobacteriaceae; genus Mycobacterium. The sequence continues at coordinate 12,174 of JAGQTW010000048.1, forward strand.
GCAATCGAAACATACTGGCGGCAAGCGTTCGGCGTGGGGGGAACGTACATCCCCTATGGCGGCGACGTGCCAGACCCGCTTCCCATCCCGGACGGGTTGACACACCGAGGATATGTGCTGTTCGTCGCGAGATTCGTCGCCGAGAACAGCGTGCCAGAGTTCTTCGGAGCCGTGCCGACTATAGCCGCCAAGTACCCGGTGGTAATCGTCGGGAGTTCTGGCTATGGGGGAGAGTGGGACGATGCCGCCAAGACCCTGGCGGAAGGCCACCCAGACGTCTCGTGGCTCGGCCACGTCAGTAACGACTCACTCCTGCTTGCACTTTGGCAGCACGCCGGCCTGTACTTCCATGGTCACAGCGTCGGAGGTACGAATCCGGCACTGGTGCAGGCGATGGCCGCCGGGGCGCCAATTTTGGCGAGAGACACGGTCTACAACCGCGAGGTTCTGGGAGCAACAGCCAACTTGGTGACGCCTGATTCGGGGGCGATCTCCAGATCGGTACTCGCATTGATGGGAGGCAGTGTCGAGGAGCGTGAGGAAGCCGGTCAGGCGAACCTGGAGCGAGCCGAGTACAACTATTCCTGGGAACAGGTTTGCGCCGACTATGAGCGCACATTGCGTCGGCTTGTCCGTTCGTAGTCCTCGAACACATGTCCTCAGCCTGTCGAGGTGACTTGTATTGGTCTCTGCGGCATAACGATACGACGAGGAAATACACCGCCTACCAGGCTCAGTCAAACGTGCGCGCCGCGTTAGAGCGTGGTTAGGAGAGCGCAAAGATGTTGTCATCAGGGAACTCTCACCGACGATGCCAGGAGGAATCCAATGAATCGAGCATCTGGCCACCGCACTGCCTCCTCGGGACCGGGCTTCGGACATCAGCCGCTTTGCCGCCGGCCAGGGCCCGTGTCCGGGTCCAAAATGGATTGCGAGGTCGGGTGCTTTGGATCCCCCAGGCACGCGGTCGGTGATAGGCTCCGTGGTCATTGGTCGGCCGTCATGGCAGGGTGAACGTTGACTGAGCACTTGTTACTCGATCTGGCGGCGAATGTTTACGTGCCGTTGATTGACCGCCAGTGCGTGTCCAAACCGGTTGGGTTGGTGTCGTGGTGACCGCCGCTGACGACGACGCGGTGATGGTAACCGGTAGTGCCGGATTCATCGGCACCGCTCTGGTACCACGCCTTCGTGAAATGGGTCGTTATGTCGTCGGGCTCGACCGTGTTGCAGAGCCGGCCTCAGATTCACTGCGCCTTGACCTGACCACCCTGACAGAGGAGGGCTTCGGTAGCGGACCGTGGCCGCCGACCATTATCCACCTCGCCGCCGTCTCCAAGGAGCCCGGTTCTCCCTGGCGGGACTACTACGCCAATAACGCCGAGGCGACTCGCCTCCTCTGCCGGGCAGCCGATAAGGCGGGTGTGCGGAACATTGTCTTCACCAGTTCGATGATGGTGTTCGCCCCGGGTCCCTGGCGCCGCGCGGAGAGTGATTTCGGCGATGCCGATACGGCGTACGGATGCAGCAAGCTGCAGGCCGAGGACATACTGCGGGCTTGGCAGGTCGCGAAGCCGGGTCGCCGGCTGCGCATTGTGCGCCCAGGCGTGGTGTTCGGCCCCGGCGATCAGGGCAACATGCGGCGCTTGATCCACGGATTGAACCGGCGGCGGTTCGCGTACATCGGCGACCACGACACGGTGAAGAGCTGTATCTACCTCAAGGACATGCTGCGGCTGCTGGTCCGTCTCATCGACGATGATGGTCCGCACGAGCTATACCACGCCGTCTATCCTCAACCAACCACCATCCGGGACGTCGTCGCTGCCATCAACTCGGCCTGGGGTTTGGACTTCCGGCCGCCGACGGTTCCATATCGCCTCGCGCTGGCGGGCGCCGCGCCGTTTGCGTTCGTCGATCCGCCGGGGACCCGTTTCGGACTCCATCCCAGGCGGATCCAGAAACTGCACTTCGACACCAACATCAGCTCCGACCGTCTCGCCGACATCGGATTCACCGCGGAGTACTCCCTCTCCGAAGCGTTCGCCGACTGGCGAAGGGAATGCGCTGGGGGCCTGCCCCAGTAGCATTCACTTGCCTTTTGCCAGTTGCATCGGCGTTGGGCAGTTATCGCTGTGAGACAAGTCACAGCACTTCCTCCCATTTCAGGGGGTGCGGAATGCTGACCCTGTGACCGCAGCGCGCACCGCCACCTCGATCTACATCGCCTCGCCGGAGGGTGACACCGGTAAGTCAACGGTCGCGTTGGGAATCCTGCACCGGCTGACCGCGATGGTGCCCCGGGCCGGGGTGTTCCGCCCGATCACCCGGCGCGAGGACCGCGACTACATCCTGGAACTGTTGCTGGCCCACAGCAACGCGGGCCTGACCTACGAGGAGTGCGTGGGCGTCAGCTACCAGCAGCTGCACGAGGATCCCGAGGCCGCGATCGCCGACATCGTCGACCGCTATCACGCTATGGCGGCCCGCTGCGACGCGGTGGTGATCGTCGGCTCGGACTACACCGACGTGGCCACGCCCACCGAGCTGAGCGTGAACGCGCGCATCGCGGTCAACCTCGGGGCGCCGGTGGTGCTCTCGGTGCGGGCCCGCGACCGCACGCCGGCGGAGGTGGCTCAGGTCATCGGGCTCTGCCTGGCCGAGTTGGCCGCCCAGCACGCCCACACCGCCGCCGTGGTGGCCAACCGGTGCGATCCGGCGCAGATGTCGGCGGTCGCGGCGGCCTGCGCGGACCTCGGTCCGCACGTCTACGTGCTGCCCGAGGAGCCGCTGCTGGTGGCACCGACGGTCGGTGACCTGTGCGGTGCGGTCGCCGGCACGCTGGTGCACGGGGACGAGTCGCTGCTGGCCCGCGAGGTGATGGGAGTGCTGGTCGCCGGCATGACCGCCGAGCATGTCGTCGAGCGGCTGACCGAGGGCGCGGCGGTGATCACCCCCGGGGACCGCTCCGACGTGGTGCTCGCGGTGGCCAGTGCCCATGCGGCAGAGGGGTTTCCGTCGCTGTCGGCGATCATCCTCAACGGCGGAATGGCCCTGCATCGGTCGATCGCGAAGCTGGTCACCGGCCTGGGGCTGCGGTTGCCGATCGTCGCCACCGACTTGGGGACGTTCGAGACCGCCAGCGCGGTGGCGGAGGCCCGGGGGCGGGTGACGGCCACCTCACAGCGCAAGATCGACACCGCCATCGCGCTGATGGACCGCCACGTCGACATCGCCGACCTGCTGGAGCGGTTGGCCATTCCGATCCCGACGGTGACCACCCCGCAGATGTTCACCTACCAGCTGATGGAACGCGCCCGCGCCGACCGCAAGCGAATCGTGCTGCCCGAGGGTGACGACGACCGCATCCTGCGCGCCGCCGGGCGACTGCTGCGCCGAGGGGTTGCCGAGTTGACGATCCTGGGTGAGGAGTCGGTGGTGCGTTCCCGCGCAGCCGAACTCGGCGTCGACCTCACCGCCGCTACGGTGCTCAACCCGCGCACCAGCGAGCTGTGCGATAAATTCGCCGGCCAGTACGCCGAGTTGCGCAAGAAGAAGGGCGTCAGCCTCGAGCAAGCCCGGGAGATCATTCACGATGTGTCGTACTTCGGCACGATGCTGGTGCACAACGGCATCGTCGACGGGATGGTCTCCGGCGCGGCGCACACCACCGCGCACACCGTGCGCCCGGCCTTCGAGATCATCAAGACCCAGCCCGACGTGTCGACGGTCTCGTCGATCTTCCTGATGTGTCTGGCAGACCGGGTACTGGCCTACGGTGACTGCGCGATCGTGCCGGACCCCACCGCCGAGCAACTCGCCGACATCGCGATCAGCTCGGCGCGCACGGCGGCGCAGTTCGGCATCGAGCCGCGGGTCGCGATGCTGTCGTATTCCACCGGCACCTCGGGCAGCGGGTCGGGGGTGGAGAAGGTGCGCACCGCAACCGAACTGGTGCGGCAACGCGATCCCGAGCTCATGGTGGAGGGGCCGATCCAGTACGACGCCGCCGTCGACCCGACGGTGGCGGCCGCGAAGATGCCCGACTCCGAGGTGGCCGGACGGGCAACCGTGCTGATCTTCCCTGACCTCAACACCGGCAACAACACCTACAAGGCCGTGCAGCGTAGCGCCGGTGCGGTCGCGATCGGCCCGGTGCTGCAGGGGCTCAACAAACCGGTCAACGACCTGTCCCGGGGAGCGCTGGTCGAGGACATCGTCAACACCGTGGCGATCACGGCGATCCAGGCGCAGGGGGAGTGATGAGCGGTACCGGCACCGGAGCCGCTGGGCCGGCGACATCGAGGACCGTCCTGGTTCTCAACTCCGGCTCGTCATCGCTGAAATACCAACTCGTCCAACCGGACACCGGGGTATCCGTGGCGCACGGCATCATCGAACGGATCGGTCAGGACGGCGGCGTGCCCGACCACGAGGCGGCGCTGCGGCTGGCCTTCGACCAGTTGACCGAGGGCGGCCATGGGCTGGACAGCCTCGCTCTGGTGGCCGTCGGCCACCGGGTGGTGCACGGCGGACAGACCCTGTATCGGCCGACTGTGGTCGACGACGCGGTGCTCGACCAGTTGCGGCAGCTCTCGGCATTGGCACCATTGCACAACCCGCCCGCGATCCTCGGCATCGAGGTCGCCCGCCGGTTGCTACCCGACGTGCCCCACGTCGCGGTGTTCGACACCGCGTTCTTCCACGACCTTCCCACCGCCTCGGCCACGTACGCGATCGACCGAGACCTCGCCACCCGCTACCAGATTCGCCGCTACGGTTTTCACGGAACCTCGCACCAGTACGTCAGCGCACAGGCCGCGGACTTCCTCGGCGTGCCACTGGAGTCGCTGAATCAGATCGTGCTGCACCTGGGCAACGGCGCCTCGGCATCCGCGATCGCGGGGGGCCGTCCCGTCGACACCTCGATGGGGCTGACCCCGATGGAGGGCCTGGTGATGGGCACCCGGTCCGGTGACATCGATCCGGGCATCATCAGCTATCTGTCCCGGGTCGCCGATATGGATGTCGCGTCCATCGAAACCATGCTCAACCGCCGGTCCGGGTTGCTCGGCCTGGGCGGTGAGATCGACTTCCGGTTGTTGCACAAGCACATCGAATCCGGTGATGAGGCAGCTCGGTTGGCCTATGAGGTGTACATCCACCGCTTGCGCAAGTACATCGGCGCCTACCTCGCGGTGCTGGGGCACACCGATGTGATCACCTTCACCGCGGGTGTCGGCGAGCACGACGACCGGGTCCGCCGCGATGCCCTGACCGGGCTCACCCCACTGGGCATCGAACTCGACGAGCACCTCAACGACAGCCCGGCGGCCGGGGCGCGGCGGATTTCCGCGGACCGGTCACCCGTCACGGTCCTGGTCATTCCCACCAACGAGGAACTCGCGATCGCGCGCGCCTGCCTGACGGTGATCTGACGGCAAACCGGCCGGCTCCCGGGGCCAGCTCTTCTCTGGAATCCGCTATCACCGGCGCTATCAGATAGCACGGGTGATAGCGGATTTCGAGCAACACCGTCGACCCGGAGACGGGTCCGAACACGGTGCTAGAACGTACTGGTGGGCCGGACGTTGTTGGCCATGTCGACCAGCGCATAGCGGTGAGCCTGGCTGGTGGCGACCCGGGCCAGGCTGCGCAGCGAGGCCTCCACCCCGAGTCGCAGACCGTGTTCGGTGAACGGGAAGCCGAGGATGTGGTTGGTGCTGGCGGTGTGCTCGCCGATCCAGTCCATCGCCGTTCCCAGCACCAGCGCCCGGATCTGCAGCACCCGCGGTTCGGTGTCCGGCAGCGCCTCGACCCGGCGGGCGGCGTCGCGGATCTGGTCCTCGGTGAGTTCGTGGGCGGAGCGGCCGGACAGCAGCGTCACCGCGCTGGTCAGCCGGGCGGTGGTGAAATGCCGCGAACTCGCCGGCACCTCGTCGAGGGTGTTGACCGCGCCCTCGCGGTCGCCCTCGACCGACTGCGCCCGGGCGAGGCCGAAACCCGCCGAGATCACGTTGTTGTCGGTATGCCACACCGTCTTGTAGAACGGACGCTCGTCGGAGGTGCCGGCCAATTCGGCGGTGGCGGCCAGCGCCAACTTCGGCGCCAGCTCACCGGGGAAGGTGTCCAGCACCTCGGTGAAATGCTTGGTCGCCGAATCGTAGTCACCGACCAGCAGCTCCGAGACGGCCTTGAACCAGATCAGCCGCCAGCGCCAGCCGACCCGCTCGGCGAGGTCCTCGAGCTTGCGGTTGGCCTTCGCGACGTCCCCGAGGTCCAGCAGGGCGCGCACCTCCATGAGCGGAAGTTCGACCGACTCCTTGAGATCCACCCCCTCGGAGTCCAGCCCGCCGTGCCGGGCGGCCCGCAACGAGTCCAGCGTCTGCACCGGCTGGGACAGCACCGTCGCCGACAGCACCGTCGCCGCCACGTCGGTGGGGTCGACCAGGGGCACCGGCAGGGCGGTGACGATCTCGGTCGCGGTGAGCTTCTCGGCGTGCGCGAACCCGTCGAGGTAGACGTCGGTGTGCGCGAGCAGCAGTTCCACCCCGAAGGTGGATCGAGTGCGGGTGAACACGTTGGACAGGCCGGGGCGCGGCGTGCCGGTGTCCTCGGCGACCACCTCGCGCAGCACACCGAGCAGCTGCGACGACATCTCCTCCGCGCTGGCGAAGCGGCGCCGCGGGTCGGGGTCGATGGCCCGGCGCAGCAGCCGGCCGAACGAGTCGTACTTGGCCAGCACCGGGTCCTCTTCGGGCAGGCCGTCGACGTAACGCCCGTTGCGGGTGCGCAGGTTCAGGGTCAGCGCCGCGAGCGTGCGCCCCACCGTGTAGATGTCGCTGGCGACGGTGGGACCGGTGCGCACGATCTCCGGCGCCTGATACCCCGGGGTGCCGTACAGGTAGCCGAACGAGTTGATCCGCGACACCGCGCCGAGGTCGATCAGCTTGAGCTGTTCCTCGGTGACCATGATGTTCTCTGGCTTGAGGTCGTTGTAGCACAAGCCGATCGAGTGCAGATACCCCATGGCGGGCAGGATCTCCAGCATGTAGGCGATTGCCTCGGAGACCGAGAACCTCTGCCCAGGAACGGGTTTGAGTGACGTCCCGCCGACATACTCCATCACGATGTAACCGATGGGCTCGCCGTGCTTGTCGGGATGCTCGACGAAGTTGAAGATCTTCACGATCGAGGGGTGCCCGACCTCGGCCAGGAACTGACGCTCGGCCATGGCGATGGCCTGGGCCTCGGCGTCACCGGAATGCACCAGGCCCTTGAGTACCACCGGCCGTTCGTTGACATTGTGGTCGACGGCCAGGTACACCCAGCCCAGGCCACCGTGCGCGATGCAGCCCTTGATCTCGTACTGGTCGGCGACCATCTCGCCGGGGCTGAGCTGCGGCACGAAGGAGTACGCGCTGCCGCAGTGCGGGCACCAGCCCTCGGACTGGGCCTCACCCGTTTCGGAGGACCGGCCCACCGGCCGCCCGCAGTTCCAGCAGAACCTCTTCGCCTCGGCGACAACCGGATTGGTCATCAGGGCGGCGAGCGGATCGATCTCGGGTACTCGCGGGATCTCCACCAGGCCGCCACCGAGCCGGCGGGTCGGTGAGAGCTTGCGCGCCACCGTGGGGTGGTGCAGCTCATCGGGTTCGGTGGTCGCCGTCCCGCCGGAGGGCTCGTCGTCCTCGTCGTCGAAGTTCGGCCGGAAGATGGCCTGCGTCGCCATCGGTCGCACCGTCGACGTCGAGTCCATGCCGAGTTCGTCGGGCCGCGCCGGTTGCGTGCCGACGTCGGCGTCCGGGGTCTCCGCTCCGCTCATCAGTCCAGATACCTCGGGGTGGGGGGCGGCGGCGCCGGGCCCAGCACGGTCAACCACTTGCGGTACAGGGTGTTCCACGTCCCGTCCCGGCGAATCCGGTCCAGGGTTCCGTTGACGAATCGCACCAGCGGTGTGTTGGTGAGATTGATGCCGATGCCGTATGGCTCCTGTCCCATGCTCGGGCCGATGATGTGCAGGTAGGGATCCTGTGCCATCAGGCCCGCCAGGATCGAGTCGTCGGTGGTGACCGCGTCGACCTCACGCTGCTGCAACGCCACCAGGCAGTCGGCCCAGGTCACCACGGTCACGATGATCGGCGGCGGGGTGATCTGCTGCACCCGTTCCAGCGAGGTGGTGCCGCGGGCCACGCACACCCGCTTTCCGGAAAGGTCCGAGGACTCCGCGATCGGTGACTCCCGCGGGGCCAGAATGCGTTGGTAGGCATTGAAATACACCGTGGAGAAGTTCACCAGTCGGCGTCGTTCGCAGGTTATCGTCATCGTCTTGACCACGATGTCGACGGTGTTCTGTTGCAGGGCGGTGATGCGGTCGGCCGACGACAGGATGCGGTACTCCACCTGCGACGGGGTGCCGAAGATGTCTCGCGCGACCTCACCGGCTATGTCGACGTCGAACCCGGTGATCTCACCGGTGATCGGGTCGCGGAACGAGAACAGGTTGCTGCCGATGTCCAGTCCGACGATCAACCGGCCGCGGGCGCGGATGGCGGCCACCGCGGCGTCGGCCTGGGCTTTGTCGCCGAACGGCCGCAGGCTGGCCGTGCGGTCGCAGTCGTTCTTGTCGAGATCCGGCGGCTTGACCGGAGTGGGGGACAGCTCCTCCATCCCGGCCGGTGTCGGGGGAGCCAGGGTGGGTGCCGTTGGCGGGGCGAGGGTTTGGCTGCTGCCGCAGCCGGTGAGCACCGCCACCGCCACGGCGGCGATGCACGTGAGCTTGCGAGCGCTCATCGGTCGTCTGTTCTTCGCGTGAACGCTCATCACCGGCTGTCTGTTCTTCGCGTGAACGCTCATCACCGGTACTCACTCAACCGCGGCCACAGACCCAGCGCCACCGCCAACGCCGCGCCCACCGAAAGCACGACGCCGCCGACGGTCGCCCCGGACAGCACCCGTCGGGCGCTGAGGATGTCGTTGCGCAACTGGTTGCGGCTCTCCTGGATGCCGTTGGACAGCGCCTCGTCGAGCTTGTCGAACGCCGGGGTGGAGTCGTCCTCACCGGTGCCCAACGCCACCTGGGTGGCGGCCTGGTAGTTGCCCACCGAGATGTAGGCGTTGATCCGCTCGTCGGCCGCCCGCCACTTCATCAACAGCTTGTCCGCGTCGGCCAGGTCGGACTTGTCGATGGCATCCCGGCGCGCCAGGTATTCGGTGAGCTGCTGGTGCATGGTGTCGACGCGCTGGTAGTACGAACGCTTGCGGACGTCCTCGTCACCGCGCCGGATCAGCGACAGGGTCTCGTCGGCGCGCGCCTGCTGCGCCGTGATCGCCAGGTTGGTCACCGTCTTCAGTGACTCGGCCGCGGTGTTCTTGGCCGAGCGGCTGCCGGCGGTGGAAATGGTCAGCGCGGTCCCCACCCAGATGATCATGACCACGATGGCGAACCCGCCGACGACCAGGCCGACGTTGACCCGGCGCCGGGTGCGTCCGGCCAGCCAGCGGTGCGCGAACGCCCCGAACGCCAGGGTGGTGATCACCACCACGATCACCGGGGCCGGGATCCTGGTCGAGGCCGTGGTCTCGGCGTCCACCCGGGCCGATGTCTCCTCGTAGAGCCGTTGCGCCTCGGGCAGGATCGACTGCTGCATCAGCGCGGACGCCTCGGACAGATAGGACGAGCCGACCGGGTTACCCATCCGGTTGTTGGTGCGGGCGGTCTCGATCAGGCCGGTGTACACCGCCAGCTGGGCGTTGATCCGGCCCAGCAGCTCCACCAGGGGTTCGTCGGTCAACCCGCTGGAGGCCCTGGTGACGGCGACGGCGGCGTCGGTGATGGCCTGCTCGTAGCGCTGGCGCACCGGACGGGGCTCGGATCCGGCGATGAATGCGGTGGCGGCCGCGGCGTCGGCCACTGACAGCGTCGTGTACAGCTGGCCGGCCGCGAACGCCAACGGCTCGGTGTGGTTCAGCACGGTGTTGAGCTGCTGCTGGCGGTCGTTGATCGTCGTCGAGGTGGCGAACGCGCTGAGGATGCCGAGGGTTGCCAGGATCACCCCGATCGTCAGAATGCGCCCCGGTGTGGTTCTGGCGAACCACCAGCGGGGGTGAGCGGGCTCGACCGGCGACCGGGACGGCGACGGCTCGGTCGACGGATGTGCCAGCTCAACGGTCACCTCGCGCGGACCTCATTCCCTTCGCCGGGATCCCCTTCGCAATGTATGAGTGAATTCTAAGAGCAGCTGTGACGGATGGGGCAGGATCGACCGACGAACCGGCGCGTGGCGTGCTTATCCTGAACGCGTGCGAGGCGACGGCGACGGCTGGGTGGTATCCCACACCGGCACGCCGTACTGGGGCCGGCACGGCGCGGCCGGGCTGCTGCTGCGCGCGCCACAGCCCGACGGAACACCCGCGGTCCTGCTGCAACACCGCGCCCCATGGAGCCATCAGGGCGGGACCTGGGCGCTGCCGGGGGGTGCCCGCGACAGCCACGAGACGGCCGAACAGGCCGCGGTGCGCGAGGCCCACGAGGAGGCCGGCCTGCCCGCCGAGGTGGTGCATGTGCGGGCCACCGTCGTCACCGCCGAGGTCTCCGGCCCGGGCGGGGCGGTCTGGACCTACACGACCGTGGTGGCCGACGCGCCGCACCTGCTGGACACCGTGCCCAACCGGGAGAGTTCGGAGTTGCGTTGGGTGGCCGAGGACGAGGTGATCGGGTTGCCGCTGCACCCCGGGTTCGCGGACAGCTGGGACAGCCTGCGCATCACGAGCACCCTGAGCCCGGACGACCACGACGACTGCCTACAGCCGTTGCCGCACACCGTCGAGATCACCACCGGGGTCTTCGCCTGGTGCCGCGCCGAGATCAGCCGGCAGCAGCCAGCGCCGCACTGAGCCGGCCGGCGGCAGCGCCCGGATCCTCGGCGGCGGTGATCGCCCGGACCACCACGATCCGGCGGGCCCCGGCGTCGAGCACCTCGGCCAGCCGCCGCTCGTCGATACCGCCGATCGCGAACCACGGCTTGTCGGGCCGCATCCCCGCCACCGCACGCACCAACTCCAGCCCGGGTGCCGGTCGGCCCGGCTTGGTCGGGGTGGGCCAGCACGGGCCGACGCAGAAGTAGTCGACGTCCTCCATCAGCGCCCGGGATGCCTCGCCGGTCTCGTGGGTGGACCGGCCGATCAGCGTCGTGGGCCCGACGATGTCGCGGGCCACCGCCAGTGGCAGGTCGTCCTGCCCCAGGTGCAGCACGTCGGCGCCGGCCGCGCGGGCGATGTCGGCGCGGTCGTTGACGGCGAGCAGCGCGCCATGCCTGCGGGCGGCGTCGGCGAGGATCTCGCACGCGGCCAGCTCGCCGCGGGCCTCCAGGGGGCCGAACCGCTGCTCGCCGGGTGATCCCTTGTCGCGCAGCTGGATGATGTCCACGCCGCCGGCCAGGGCCGCATCGGCGAACTCGGCCAGGTCCCCGCGCTCCCGGCGGGCGTCGGTGCACAGGTACAGCCGGGCCGCCGAAAGCCTCGACGAGAGCATGGAGCGAGGTTCGTGCACACCGCGACGGTAGCGGCTAGCGTGGAGGTTCGGCACGGGAGTCCCGGGAGCGGGGCTGAGAGTGGGCGTCTTTCCCGCCCAGACCGTCACACACCTGATCCGGGTCATGCCGGCGAAGGAAGCGAAGGGGACATGTCAGAGGAATCGCTCGCCGTCATCGGCGGCGGTGTCATCGGTCTCGCGGTGGCCCGCCGGGCGGCGCTGGCCGGCTGGTCGGTGCGGGTGCACCGGACCGGCCCCTGGGGGCAGGAGCGAGGCGAACCGGGGGGGACATCCGCGACACCGGGCGCGTCCTGGGTGGCCGGCGGGATGCTGGCCCCGCACAGCGAGGGCTGGCCCGGCGAGGAGAGGCTGCTGCAGATCGGTCTCGAGTCGCTGCGACTGTGGCACACCGGGTTCCTCGACGGGCTGCCGGACGAGGTGGTCACCGCCCGGGAGTCGCTGGTGGTGGCCGTCGATCGCGCCGACACCGCCGATCTGCGCACCGTCGGGGAGTGGCTGGCCGCCCAGGGGCATCCGGTGACCGTGACGAACGCCGCGCGTGACGTGGAACCACTACTGGCGCAAGGTATCCGGCACGGCTTTCGCGCCACCGACGAGCTGGCCGTGGACAACCGGCTGCTCGTCGAGGCGCTGCAGACCCACTGCGAGGAACTCGGGGTGCGCTGGGCCGGACCGGTCGAGGCACTCGAGGAGGCCCGCGACGGTGTGCACACCGTGGTGATCGCCAACGGTATCGACGCCCCGGCGCTGTGGCCCGGGCTGGCCGTCCGCCCGGTCAAGGGCGAGGTGCTGCGGCTGCGCTGGCGGCGCGGCTGTATGCCGTTGCCGCGGCGGGTGGTTCGCGCCCGTGTGCACGGGCGGCAGGTGTACCTCGTGCCGAGAGCCGACGGTGTGGTGGTCGGGGCGACGCAGTACGAGCACGGCCGCGACACCGCACCCTCGGTGACCGGTGCCCGCGAACTGCTCGATGACGCCTGCGCGGTGATGCCCGCGCTGGGCGAGTACGAGCTGGCCGAATGCGCGGCCGGGTTGCGCCCGATGACGCCGGACAATATGCCCATCGTCGGCCGGCTCGACGACCGGACGCTGGTGGCCACCGGGCACGGCCGCTCCGGATTCCTGCTGGCGCCGTGGACCGCCGAACGCATCGCCGCCGAGCTTCTGGTGGGGGCACGGGCGTGAAAGTCATCGTCAATGACGAGGACGTCGAGGTCGACGACGGTACCACGGTCGCCGCGCTGCTGGAGCGTCTCGGCTTCGGGCCGAAAGGTATTGCGGTAGCTGTCAATTGGTCGGTGCTGCCGCGCTCGGAGTGGAGCTCGGCCCTGCCCGCAGATGCGCGGGTCGAGGTCGTGACGGCGGTGCAGGGTGGGTGACGCACTGCAGCCGTTGACGATCGCGGACCGAACCTTCTCGTCCCGTCTGATCCTGGGAACCGGCGGCGCGCCCAGCCTCGCGGTCCTCGAGGAGGCGCTGGTGGCCTCCGGCACCGAACTGACCACCGTCGCGATGCGCCGGGTGGACGCCGAGGGCGGCACCGGTGTCCTCGACCTGCTGACCAAGCTGGGCATCGCGCCGCTGCCCAACACCGCGGGCTGCCGCGGTGCCGCCGAGGCGGTGCTGACCGCCCAGCTCGCCCGCGAGGCGCTGGGCACCGACTGGATCAAGCTCGAGGTGATCGCCGACGAGCGGACCCTGCTACCCGACGCGGTTGAATTAGTGCGCGCCGCAGATCAATTGGTGGATGACGGCTTCGTTGTGCTGCCGTACACCAACGATGACCCGGTGCTGGCTCGCCGCCTGGAGGACACCGGATGCGCGGCGGTGATGCCGCTGGGCTCACCGATCGGCACCGGGCTGGGCATCTCCAACCCGCACAACATCGAGATGATCGTGGCCGCGGCCGGTGTGCCGGTGATCCTGGACGCCGGCATCGGCACGGCCAGCGACGCCGCGCTGGCGATGGAACTGGGTTGCGCGGCGGTGCTGCTGGCCAGCGCGGTCACCCGGGCCGCGGATCCGGCCGCGATGGCCGCCGCGATGGCGGCCGCGGTCACCGCCGGGCACCTGGCCCGTCACGCCGGGCGCATCCCGAAGCGGTTCTGGGCCCAGGCCTCCAGCCCCGCCGTGCCGTGGCGAGACGCGTGAAACGCTATGTCGCGCTGGGCAGCTCGATGGCGGCCGGTCCGGGCATCAGACCCCGGGCCGCGGGATCGCCGCTGCGCGCGGGACGCTCGGCGCGCAACTACCCGCACCTGGTCGCCGAGCGCGCCGGCCTGGACCTGATCGACGTCACCTACTCGGGTGCGACGACCGCGAACATCCTGCGCGAGCCGCAGCACGGCACACCGCCGCAGATCGACGCGCTGGACGGCAGCGAGCGCCTGATCACGGTCACCGTCGGCGGTAACGACGCCGGCTATGTGCCACTGCTGTTCGCCGCGACCGTGCCGTCACTGATCCGGATACTGCCCGTACTCGGCGGCGCGATCGGTGACCTCCTGGACCCGGCGGCGCGCGACCGGGCGCTCGACGGCGTGGGTGCATCATTGCGCGAGGTCGGCACCGCACTGCGCGCCCGGGCTCCGCAGGCCCGCATCCTGTTCGTCGACTACCTCACCCTGCTGCCACCGGCGGGCACGCCCGCACCCCCACTGCCCGACGAGGTCGCGGATCTCGGCCGGCACGTCGCGGCGCGCCTTGCCGGCCTGACCGCCGAGGCGGCGCAGACAACCGGCTGCGAGGTGGTGCCCGCCGCGGCGGCCAGCGCCGGCCACCACGCCTGGTCGGCCGAACCGTGGACCGTCGGGGCGGGGTCGCTGCTGCCGTGGCGGCCCAAGCCGTTTCACCCCAACGCCGCCGGCATGCGGGCCGTCGCCGGGATGATCACGGCGCTGCTTCAGGACCCGTAGGTGTTGGCCGGCGGGTCGATCCGCACCACGCTCGACACTTCCAGCATCGGCACCGAGTCGGTCCCCGAGTACCGCTGCCCCGGTGGGACCACACCCTCGACCCGCGCCCAGGTGTTCTCCGGTAGCGCCGCGGCCACCGGCGACGCCGGTCCGGTCAGCTGCAGCCGGGACAGTTGGGCGTCGGCAGCGCAGCAGAAGATGACGATCTTGGCCAGATAAACCTGCTCGCCGTCGCGCATCGTGAAGCCGGTGGTGGTGATCCGCTTACCGTCGACGCCCCCGACCGGGCCCACTGCGATCCGCATCAACACCTCGGGTAGCGACAACATCGGCGAGGGACCGGGCGGCAGGGGCGGGAATGACTGTGCCTCAGTGACAGTCACCGTCACGGGTGGCGTCGCTTTGGCGCTCAACGCCGGTGGCACGATGAAGATCAGCAGCACCACGGGAATCACCAGCAGCCAGACGATGCCACTGCGATGGGCGTGCCCGGAGTGTTCGTCCTCGCCCCCGCCCCGGATGTCGCGCGCGATCACTGTCAGTGCCAGCCCGATCAGAAGCACCGCCGACACCGCCAGCCACGGCAGCATTGCGGGTTTGACGTACCGGGTGTAGGCACCCGTCACGGTGACCATGGCCACGGCGACGCCGACGATGAGCAACACGACGTTCTCGGTCTCGCGCCTCACAGCAGCACCAACCCCACCGCTGTGGCCAGTACGGTGGCGACCACCAACGTCACCGGGGCGAATCGGATGGCGAACGATCTCCCGAACAGACCTGCCTGCATCGCAACGAGTTTCACGTCGACAGCCGGGCCGACCACCAGGAACACCAGCCTGGGCACCAGGGGGAGCATGGTCAGGCTCGCGGCGACGAACGCGTCGGCCTCCGAGCACAGGGCCAGCACGAAGGCGAGCAGCGCCATCGTCACGACGCCGATCAGCAGGTTGCCGGCCACATGCTGGAAAACCCACGGCGGTACCAGGACCCGCAACGTCGCGGCCGCGGCGGCGCCGATCACCAGATACGATCCGGCCTGCAGGAAGTCATGGCGCCCGGCCTCGGTGAACACCGTCCAGCGTGACTGGTCCGTATCGGTCGTGCGCGGCAGTCGGCGGCTGATCCAGCCGGGGCGACCCCACCGTGACCACAGTGCCCCCATCACCACCGCGGTCGCCAATGAGGCGAGGCAGCGCGCCAGTACCATCTCCGGCTGTCCGGGGAACGCCACCGCGGTGGCCACCAGCACCACCGGGTTGATCGCGGGCGCGCTGAGCATGAACGTCAATGCCGCAGCGCCCACCGACCCCTCGCCGTAGAGCCGTCGGGCCACCGGCACGGATCCACACTCGCACCCTGGCAGCGCCGCCCCGGCGACACCTGCGGTCATGACCGCCGCCGCGGTGTTGTCGGGCAGCCACCGAGCCAGGCGTTGCGGCGAGACGAACGCGGCGATCAGCCCGCTGATCACAACGCCGAGGACCAGGAACGGCACGGCCTGCAGGAACACCCCGCTGAAGACGGTGCCGGCGGTGGCCAGTCGTTCATTGCCCGCCACCCCGTCGCGCATCCAGGTGCCCGCCAGCGCGCACACCACCAGACCGGCGACCAGCACCTCGGTCGAGGTCACCAGCGGACGGCGCGGAACGGCGACGGTCATCAGCCCACTTTCGCATTGTGAGCCGCCGAACGCGGGCATGGGCGCGTGGTCAAACGGAAGTCACCGAGATCGGTCCCGCATCCCGCTTCGCTTTGTCGCTCGAACCTTCGAGGTTCTCCAGGGTCACGTACTTCATGTTGTCGGGCTCGAGGCCGAGCGCGGCTGAGTTCTGCGGACCAAGCCGCTCGACCACTTGCTTCGACGCCAACGCGGTCCCGCCTTTGGCTGCGCTCTCGATGCGGGCAGCTTCGTTCATCTCGTCGCCGAGTGCGGTCACTTCGAGTCGTCCCCCGGTCGCCACCTGCCCCACCATGAGCGTGGCACCCCAGTGCACGCCGACGTTCACCTTCACATCTACGTCGGGCGGCCCCAGACGCGAGCCGCCGTCGCGGATCGAGCGAGCAGAGGAGATCGCCGCGGCGGCGGTGTCGGCCTCCGAGTTGCCGAGTTGCTCGACCAGGAAGAGGGCCGACGCCCCGTCGCCGGCATGTTTGCCGACGATACCGCCGTGCCTGATGACCTCCGAGTCGATCAGATCGGTGAGGCTCCTGACCAGTTCGAAGTAGGCTCGCGACGATAGGCGTCTCGACAACACCCCCGAGGCCTCCAGGTCGGCGAACAGGATGCCGGCAGGTCTTCGCGCGGGCCGCATCACCGCGTGCATCCGCTCATACATCCCGCGGTCGCCGCGCGCCATCCGTGCAAGCAGGCTTGCCGGTGCGTCGGGTGCAGCGAGCCTGAGTACACCGATGAATTCACCGGAGTCGGCGTTGATCCGGACGTCGAGGAAGGTCAGGTCGCCCAGCCAGGCATTGCGCAGGCCTTCCTGATCGCCGAACGACAGCGTCGAGGCCCATGCACGCACCGGCACTGCGGGTTCGACCCGTGCGCCGGCTTCCGCCAAAGCGCCGAATACCGCGTCGAAGGCTTCGTCGGAGGGCTCCAGCGTGGCCCGCATCATCGGCACGTTGGTTCGCCACCACTGGCGTCCGCTGGACAGCGTGGCCGCCCAGAACTCGCCGTCTTCGGCCTGGCGCCGGGGGAGTCCCTTGCCGTAGAACCGGCCCACCTCCGAAGGCGTGACACCGATCACCCGCGCCTCCTCGCTGGAGATGAACACGATGCGCCAACGCGAATCGAGAATCTCGCCGGCGAGCTTTGCGCTCTCCAGTGCCGCGGCGAGCACGCGCAGTTCAGGGTGCTCGGGAAGGGGCGGGCCCGTCTCCATGGTCCGGACGATATCGCCCTGAAGTGGGCCTGACTAGCGGATTTTCCCGGTGCCGCGGTGAGGTCCGGGCGAACGTCTACCCTGGGCGCGGTGAAATGCACATACCGGGCCGCAGCGGCGTGGCTGGCCGTGATCGCCGCCACCCTCGCCCCGACGGGGTGCGGTCGGGCTCCGGTCACCGCCGAGCCGGTCAAGGCCGCGAAACCCGCTGCCGACTTCGCCGAGACGTTGAGCAAGAGGGTCACGACCGACGCGATGGTCGCCCACCTGACCAAGCTGCAGGACATCGCCGACGCCAACAACGGCACCAGGGCCGTCGGCACGCCGGGCTACGACGCCAGCGTCGACTACGTCGTCGGCGTGCTGCGCGCCAAGGGTTTCGACGTGCAGACGCCGGAGTTCCAGACCAAGGTCTTCAAATCGGAGAAGCCGGTCCTTACCGTGGGCGGTACCACCGTCGAGGCGCGGGCTCTGCAGTACAGCATCGCCACCCCGGTAGAGGGCGTCAGCGGGCCACTGGTCGCCGCGCCGGTCAGCGAGGCGCCGGGCTGCGTGCCCGCCGACTATGACGGCCTGCCGGTCAAGGGTGCGGTGGTGCTCGTCGACCGGGGCACCTGCCCCTTCTCCGAGAAGCAGGCCATCGCCGCGGCGAAGGGTGCCGTCGCGCTGATCGTCGCGAACAACGTCGACGGGGAGCTGTCGGGCTCAACCCTCGGGGAGACCACCGACGTCAAGATCCCGGTGGTCGGCGTCACCAAGAGCGACGGCGCGCTGCTGCGCTCCAAGCCTGGACCCACCACCCTCAAGCTGGACGCCAAGACCTCGGTCTTCAACGCCCGCAACGTGATCGCCCAGACCAAGACCGGCGCCACCTCGGATGTGGTGGTGGTCGGGGCGCACCTCGACAGCGTTCCGGACGGGCCGGGCATCAACGACAACGGCTCCGGAGTGGCGGCGGTGCTGGAAACCGCTGTGCAGCTGGGCAGTTCACCCGAGGTGAAAAACGCAGTGCGCTTCGCACTCTGGGGTGCCGAGGAACTCGGCACCGTGGGCTCGACGAAGTACATCGAATCCCTCGATGTCGACCAGCTCAAGGACATCGCCCTGTACCTGAACTTCGACATGATCGGCTCACCGAATCCCGGTTACTTCACCTATGACGGTGACCAGTCCACCGCCCCCGAGAGCGGCCAGAACGTGCCGCGGGTGCCCGAGGGTTCCCCGGGTATCGAACGGACGTTGATGGCCTACCTGAAATCGGCCGGGAAGACTCCGCAGGACACCTTCTTCGACGGCCGCTCCGACTACGACGCGTTCACCAAGGCCGGGATCCCGGCCGGTGGGCTGTTCTCCGGGGCGGAGGAGAACAAGACCGAAGAGCAGGCGAAACTCTGGGGCGGCACGCCCAATGCACCGTTCGACCCGAACTACCACAAGGCCACCGACACCCTGGATCAGGTCGACCGGACTGCGCTGGGTATCCAGGGTGCCGGGGTCGGGTATGCGGTCGGCATCTACGCTCAGGACATCACCGGCCGCAATGGTATGCCGATCCGCGAGGACCGGACCCGGCACCTGATCAAGCCGTAGCGCAGACGCTCCACAACTCGTAGGCGCCGTCGCAGCCGGCGTTGCGGAGCCGCTCGCCGATCTTCCGCTGGCGCAGCCACTCGGTGATGACCGGCTTGACTGCGGGCTCCTCAGGTTCGCCTATGGTGTACACGTAGTCCACCAGGTCGGCCAGATGCTCCGCTGCGGGCCGGGTTTCGAGCCGCTGCCAATGCTGAAGGTATTCCGGAACCGGTGCATCGCACCAGTAGGTGAAGTCGATCAGCGTGGGGGCGTCGGAGAAGTAGCCGAGTTGCGCGGGGAAGGTGCCGAGCAATTCGGTCCACAGCGTGTCAACGAGGCGACGCAACAGCGCGGCCTCGGCGTCGGGCCACTGTGGCGTTCGGCCCCGCAGGCTCGCCAGCGAGAAGGCGAACACCGGACCGAACTCGCTGAGCAGCGCCTCGATCATGCGGGGGAAGAAGTGCCGGAAGTCGTTGTCGTCCAGCGACATCACGTGCAGGGCCTCCAACTGCAGCAGCGAGATCTCCCGCAGCGGTGTGCGCCGGATGTCCGCCACTGTCCAATCGGGGCCGCACTGTTCGCAGACCTCGATGCGGGCCGGGAACGGATAGCGGGCGAAATGTCGGTACAGCTCCGCGACGATCGCGTCCATCAGGTCCGCCCCACTCGATCGCGCAGGGCCGTCAGTCCCCGCATGCCGTGGAAGATCACCAGCGCCGCGATCGAGCCCAGCGCGATACCGGTGAAGGTGAGACCGCCGATGTGCCAGGTGAAGTCGGCGATGCCGACGATCAGGGCCACCGCGGCCGTCATCTGGTTGACCGGCTTGCCGAAGTCGACCCGATTGGTCAGCCAGATCCGCACGCCCAGCACACCGACCAAGCCGTAGAGCACCACCGTGGCACCGCCCAGGACGCCCGGCGGGATGGCCGAGATCGCCGCACCCACCTTGGGGCACAACGACAATACGATCGCCACCATGCCCGCCACCCAGTACGCCGCGGTGGAGTACACCCGGGTCGCCGCCATAACACCGATGTTCTCGGCGTAGGTCGTGGTGGCCGAACCCCCACCGAGGCCGGCGAGCACCGTCGCGACACCGTCGGCGGCCAGCGCCCGGCCGGTGAGCGGATCGGTGTCGACGCCGGTCATCTGGCCGACCGACTTGACGTGCCCGATGTTCTCGGCCACCAGGGCGATCACGGCGGGCAGGAACATCGGCAGCACCGCCACGGTCAACGACGGCGTCTGGAACGTCGGCAGACCCAGCCAGCCCGCCGCCGCGATGCCCGCGGTGTCGACCTCGCCGAGTGTCAGCGCCAGCAGATAGCCGGCCGCCACCGCCAGGAAGATCGCCAGCCGGCCGATCAGGCCGCGGAAGAAGGCCAGCGCCGCCACCAGCAGCACCAGGGTAACGATGCCGACCAGTGGGCCCCTCTCGAAGTTCGTCTTGGCGGCCGGGGCGAGGTTGAACCCGATCAGCGCAACGATCGCCCCGGTGACCACCGGCGGCAGCGTCACCTCGATCCAGTGCGTGCCGACCAGTTGCACGGTCAGGCCGATGCCGATCAGCAGCACACCGACCGCGACCAACCCGCCGAGCGCGCTGCCGGCCCCGTGCGAGGCCACCGCGGCGGTGACCGGCGCGATCACCGAGAAGCTGGAGCCCAGATAGCTCGGCAGCCGGTTGCCGGTGATCAGCAGGAACAGGAGCGTGCCGATACCGGAGAACAGCAGGGTGGTCGCCGGCGGAAAGCCGGTCAGCACCGGCACCAGGAACGTCGCCCCGAACATCGCGACCACGTGCTGCGCCCCGATGCCCAGCGTGCGGGGCCAGCTCAGCCGTTCGTCGGGCGCGACGACGAAGTCGTGCCCACCGCGGGTCTCGACCGGGCGCCAGGTCAGGGGAATCACGGTTGGCAACTCAACCCGATCTCGGGGCGGTGTGCACCCGGAACCGCTACCGCAATCGCCACCCCGCATAGATCAGCGCACCCACCGCCAGCACCCCCGCCCCGACCACCACCGAGGCGAGCGGCAACGCCGCCGCCAGCGCCACACAGCCGACCAAGCCCACCGCCGGAATCAGCCGACGGCCCAGCGTCCACGCCGATGCGTTGGCGATGGCGTAGTACCCCAGCACCGCGAAGGAGGAGAACCCGATCACGCCACGGATATCGGCCACCGCGGCCGCCGCGGCGACGAGCACGCCGACCGCGACCTCGGCCCGATGCGGCACCGCGAATCGCGGGTGCACCGCCGCCAGCGGCGCGGGCAGGTGGCGATCGCGCGCCATCGCCAGGGTCGTCCTCGAGACCCCCAATATCAGCGACAGCAGTGAACCCAGTGCCGCCACCGCCGCCCCGGCCCGGACCACCGGCTCGAACCAGGGCGCCCCCGCCGCGCGCACCGCATCCGCCAAAGGCGCTGGGGCCGCCGCCAATCCGGCGGTACCGAGCACCGCGATGAGGGTGGCCGCCACCGCCGCGTACACGAGCAGCGTGAGCGCCAGCGCGATCGGGATCGCCCGCGGGATGGTCCGGGCCGGCTCGCGCACCTCTTCACCCAGCGTCGCGATGCGGGCGTAGCCGGCGAAGGCGAAGAACAGTAGGCCCGCCGCCTGCAGCACCCCCGGGACGCTCCCACCGGTCAGCCGCACGAGGCCGGCGTCGGCATGCCCGGAGCCCCACCCGATCACGACCACCGCGGCCAGCACCGCGAGCACGGTGGCGACGATGAGCCGGGTCAGCAGCGCCGACTTCTGGATGCCGCGGTAGTTGACCGCGGTCAGCCCCACCACCGCGCCGACGGCGACCGCATGGGCCTGCGCCGGCCAGGCGTAGAAGCCGACGGTCAGCGCCATCGCTGCGCACGACGCGGTCTTGCCGACGATGAAGCTCCAGCCCGCGAGGTAGCCCCAGAACTCGCCGAGTCGCTCGCGGCCGTAGACGTAGGTGCCGCCGGATTGCGGGTAGCGCGCGGCCAGTCGCGCCGAGGACGTCGCGTTGCAGTAGGCGACCACCGCGGCGGCGCCCAGCCCGATCAGCAGGCCGCCGCCCGCCGCGGCGGCGGCCGGGCCGAGGGCCACGAAGATGCCGGCCCCGATCATCGAACCCAGCCCGATGACGACGGCGTCGAACGTGCCCAGGCGTCGCTGGAGCCCCGGGCGATCCGCCATGGCCCCAAAACTAATGCGGACCGGCGATGGGTGCGCTGTTGCGTACCCATGCCGGTCCGGCACGGTATCCCCGACCCAGTTCAGCGTGGCATCCTCGCCAACGACCTACGTCGCCGTGCCCACTCAGGGTAAGCGAAAGATCTGACGCTGGCGTAAACCGTTCTGGATTTGTGACCTGGGCGGTCAGCGGTTGCGGGCGACGTTGATCCCCAGGTACGCGCCGTAGGCCAGCAGGCCGGCCACCGCCAGCTTGCGGGTCTTCGGCGCGATCAGACCCACCCCGATCGCGGTCTCGATGGCTCCGTCGATGTAGGTGTGCTGCAGCGTGTTGTCGGGGAACGCCGAGGCGGTGACCGACTCGAACAGTTCCGGGCGGACGAAGTGCGACAGCCCGGTGGCCGCCACCCCCAGTCCGGCGATCTGGATCAAACGGTGCGCTGCAGACATCGACGCCCTTCCTGGCTCAACTGATGTGGTAGTCGCTCAAGGGGTACTCGGACGCCTCTCGCACCGCGGCCCGCATCGACATCGGTCGCAGCAGGGTCGCTTCACCACGGGGATTGAAATAATACGACCGGGCCGAAGCGCAGTTGCCGAGGGTGAATATTGAATCGCCGAGCAACTCGGTCATCCGGTCCAGGTAGCGGGTGTTGGCCTCCTCGGTGACCTCGAAGGTGCTCGCCCCGCGGCGCTTGACCTCACCGAACAGCCGATCCATGTGCCGCATCTGGTACTCCATCGTGTTGAAGAAGTTCAGGCCGATGAAGGCGTAGGGGCTGGCCAGGCTGAGGAAGTTGGGGAAGTACGGTACGGCGACACCCTGGTAGGCCTGGAATCGTGTTTCCCGCCACCACTTTCCGAGGT
>JAGQTW010000412.1 GCA_020438785.1 Mycobacterium sp.
TCGAAGATGCGCCACTTCTTGAGCACCGGCATCACCACGTCGTCGAGGTGGATGCGCGGGTCGTAGACGCCGCCGACGGCGATGATGACGGCCTTGCGGCGGAACTCCGGAACGGTGTATCCGGGCATCTTGAAGTTGTGCAGGATCCGGTGCACCGACTTGA
Source organism: Mycobacterium sp. (assembly GCA_020438785.1). Classification (GTDB taxonomy): domain Bacteria; phylum Actinomycetota; class Actinomycetes; order Mycobacteriales; family Mycobacteriaceae; genus Mycobacterium. The sequence goes on from JAGQTW010000412.1 coordinate 164, forward strand.
TCGCCTGGTTGGGGGCGATGTCCAGGCCGGCGGCGCTGACGTCGCGGTAGAAGATCATGTGCAGGTTCTCGTCGTTGGAGATCCGAGCCAGCAGCTGCTCGGCGACGGGCTCGTTGCAGGCTTTACCGGTGTTTCGGTGCGAGACGCGGGTGGCCAGCTCCTGGAAGCTGACGTACATCACCGAGTCGAACAAGCTCTGCGCGAACAGGTCACCCTGCTGGTTCTGGCCGGGCGAGAAGCCGCGGGTCATCTGCTCCATGCGCAGCTCTTCGAGCTCGATGGGATCGCAGTTGCGGGTGACCACCAGGTAGTCCCGGATGGAGATGCCGTGCCGGTTCTCCTCGGCGGTCCAACGGTTCACCCAGTAGCCCCAGGGACCGTCCATGGAGAAGTTCATCGCGATCTCGCGGTGGTAGGAGGGCAGGTTGTCCTCGGTGAGCAGGTTCTGCACCATGGCCACCCGGGCGACCTCGGAAAGCTTGGCCTGGTCGGGATCCCAGTCCTGGCCGCCCAGGGCGTAGTAGTTCTTGCCGTCCGACCACGGGATGTAGTCGTGCGGGTTCCACTCCTTCATCATCGACATGTGCCGATTGGTCAGAGCCTCCGCGACGGGTTCAAGTTCGCGCAGTAGTTGTAGGTCGGTCAGGTCTTTCGACATGGACCCTCCAGTTATCTGTGCCTAGTAGTTGCACCAATATATCTGTGTATCCCGGTGACATTCAAGTTCATCGTTCCGGGCGGCATGTCGCCGCCCTCTGCGGAGTACCCGCTTGGGAGGTATTCTGCAGCCATTACCCAGCAAACCCGGAGGGTCGGTGGCTTTGAACAGGATCATGATCGTCGGCGCCGGCGCCCTGAGCACCGCGGCGGTGGCACTGATGACTTTCGGAACCGGGACGGCGGCCGCCATCAACGAGTACGCCGGCCAGACCTACGCCGACGCGACTCAGGCGATCAGCGACGCGGGGCAATCGGCCGTCATCGCGACGCGGGTGGGTAGCTTCCTGCCCACCGACGAGTGCATGGTCACCGGCTCGCGATCGGCCAATTTCCTGGACTCCAGCGGCATCAACGGTGGTGGCCGGGTGCTGCTGTACCTGAACTGCAACGACACCTACGCGAAGGCCGGCATTCCGGGCAACTCTCTGGGCAGCCCCGAGGGTCGGACGGCCAAGGCGGACGCCGACGCGAAGGCGGCCGAGGAGCAGGCGCAGGCCGAGGCCGAGGCGGCCGCGGTGGGCGAGCAGGGCTAGCGCGTCGCACGGCTGAGCAGCAGGTCCACGCAGTAGTCGATGAACTGCTCGCGGGAGGCCGTCAGCCGGCCGTCCAGGTAGGCGGTGAACAGGGCCGTCAATGCCCCCATCAGCCCGGTGGCCACCATGTTCTGCATGGTCGGATCGCCGATGGTGGTCAGTTTTCGCTGCAGCAGGCCGATGAACGTGGGCATCCATTCCGCACCAGAGCGCACCAGCACCGGCTCCACCTCGGGGGCCAGCAGCAGGACGCGACCGCGCACCGGATCGTCGACCATCAACGCGACGAATCGTTCCACCGCCTCGCGCGGGGTGCTTGCCGACATCAGCGCGGACATCGCACGGCTACACACGTCGTCGTACACCGCCCGGACGAATTGGTCACGGTCGTTGAAGCTTTCGTAGAAGTAGCGCTCGGTCAGGCCCGCCTCGCGGCACACCGCCCGGACGGTCAATGCGGGGCCGCCCGCTCCGCCGAGCAGCGTGACACCCGCGGCGATCAACTCGTCGCGGCGACGCACCTGCCGATCCCGGAGGGGAACACCCGACCAGCGGCCCCGTCGTTGACCCGAGGTCACAACCCTCCTAGGCTCGAGGTGACAACGCGCGTAGTCAGATCGTCGACCGCCGCCGAGGAAAGGTCACCAGTTGAGCCAACATACTTCCGAGACGCACCCGCCCACCAGCGACGGCGCCTCGGCGGAGGCCGGCTGCCCGGTGACGGGCGGCGGCTACCAGGCCCCGGCCCGACCCCTCGGACCGGATTCACTGACCTGGAGGATCTTCGGTGACTGGCGCGGCCTGCTGCAGGGACCGTGGGCGGGGTCGATGCAGAACATGCACCCGCA
>JAGQTW010000049.1 GCA_020438785.1 Mycobacterium sp.
GTGGCCTCGAAGTGGATGCTCAGCGGAAAGCCCAGCTCGGCGACGCCGTCGATCACCCGCTTGTACAGGTCGATCATGAGCATCCGCTTGCGGGCCGGGTCGCTGGCGGCGAGCTCGGCGACCAGGGCCTGCTCCTCGGCGACGGCGGCGTTGCCCGGGTCCTGGATCAGCCAGTTGATCAGGCCCACCCTGCTCTCGACCTTCGGCACGAAACCGAAGGACAGCAGGATCTCGGGCCGGTGCTCGTTGTCGCGGGCGAACGCGGCGAGGAAGTCGACGATGGCGTCGGAGTACAGCAGCTGGGTCATGCCGTACGTCGCACCCCGGTTGCACTTGAAGGCGAACCGGTCGGCCTCGGCCTCCCGGGTCGGGATCAGGATCACCCCGCGGTTGGGCACCAGGTCCCGATAGATCGCCAGTGCGTCGGTTGGGGCGACTCCCGACCCCTCGCCGTCGCTCATGGTCCGCGGCACGCCGACGAAGACGATGCCCTCCATGCCGGCGGCGAGCAGATCCCGCAGCCGGGACCGCAGCGCGGGCTCGTCGGAGAACGCGGTGACCTGGGTGCACAAGCCCTTGATGCCGGGCAGTTCCGGTGCGATCAACGACCAGTAGTCGAGGACGTCGAGCTTCGGCTTCATCTCGACCGGCCGATCGTCGTCCTCGGCGATCATGCCGGGGATCATCACGTGCCGGATCCGGTCCCCGATTCCGGTCTGCGCACCGAGTTCGCGGACCTTGTGGGCTTCGTCGAGCAGCTGCTCGGGGCTGCGCTCCCGGTTGGGCGGCACGAGTTCGAGCGCAATGGTGTTGAGGGGCACGAAACTGCTCCTGATGGGACGGGCGGCTGGCTCGCCGGTGCCGGGCCGGGATGGCCGTGAGGGCGCGAGCCGCGAGAGCATCACCATACCGATCGCGGGGCCCGGACCATTGCGGCGGGCGCGCCGCCCGGAGTAGCTTGACCTGTCCGCTCCACTGGCACGGGAGGCTCGATGAATCCTCGGCTTCGACGGCCGCGTCCGTCCCGCCGGGCGGTGGCGGGTGCCGCCGCCGTGCTGGGAGTTGCGCTGCTGGGCGCCTGCGGGGGCGGCGGGGACAGCGAGAAGTCGCCGACCACGACGCCGGGCTCCTCCGTCGTCACCACCCCCACCAACAAGGGCAAGCCGGGCGGTCCGAACAACTTCACCCCGACCCCGATCGCGCCGTTGACGCCGACGGGTGGTCAGGCGCCGAACGGGACCGCCCAGCACTAGTGAACCCGCTGGTCCAGCCCCTCGGGCGATGAACTCTTGACTGATTCCAGAAAAGGGACGACTATCTCCCCCGTGGGCTCGATGACGGACTACGCCGAACGGCTGCGGATGGCCGACATGCGCGTCACCCGGCCCCGCATCGCGGTCCTCGAGGCGGTGCACGCCAACCCGCACGCCGACACCGACACCATCTTCGGCTCGGTGCGCGACGCCCTGCCCGAGGTGTCCCGGCAGGCCGTCTACGACGTGCTGGCCGCCCTGACCACCGCCGGCCTGGTGCGGCGCATCCAGCCCTCCGGACTGGTCGCCCGCTACGAGTCGCGGGTGGGCGACAACCACCACCACGTCGTCTGCCGCGTCTGCGGGGTGATCGGCGACGTCGACTGCGCCGCCGGCGAGGTGCCCTGCCTGACCCCCGCCGATGACGGCGGCTCGCTGGACGGCTTCGCCGTCGACGAGGCCGAGGTCATCTACTGGGGCCTGTGCCCCGACTGCTCGGCCCACCAAGCTTCGGGATCACAACCGTGATCCCGGTTGGATTCACCCAGATCCACACCCGGAAGGAATGAAGCGTGGCTCAAGAACACCCCCCCATCGGCGAGGCGCAGACAGAACCCGCCGAGAGCGGCTGTCCGATGCGGATCAGGCCCCCGGTCGAGGGCGGTAGCAACCGCGACTGGTGGCCCAACGCCGTCAATCTCAAGATCCTGCAGAAGAATCCACCCGCCATCGACCCGACCGACGAGGGCTACGACTACCGCGAGGCCGTCAAGACCCTCGACTTCGAGGCGTTCGAGCGTGATTTCGACGCCCTGCTGACCGATTCGCAGGACTGGTGGCCGGCCGACTTCGGGCATTACGGCCCGCTGTTCGTCCGGATGGCGTGGCACGCAGCCGGCACCTACCGAGTGCAGGACGGCCGCGGTGGCGGCGGGCGCGGGATGCAGCGTTTCGCGCCCCTGAACAGCTGGCCGGACAACGTCAGCCTGGACAAGGCCCGTCGCCTGCTCTGGCCGCTGAAGAAGAAGTACGGCCAGAAGATCTCGTGGTCCGACCTCATCGTCTATGCGGGTAACCGTGCGATGGAGCACATGGGCTTCACGACCGCAGGCTTCGCCTTCGGCCGCCCGGACTTCTGGGAGCCAGAGGAGGACATCTACTGGGGCGCCGAGGCCGAGTGGCTGGGTTCGCAGGACCGTTACGCCGGCAGTGACCGGACCAAGCTGGAGAACCCGCTGGCCGCCAGCCACATGGGTCTGATCTACGTCAACCCCGAAGGCCCCGAGGGGGTTCCGGACCCGGTCGCCGCGGCGATCGACATCCGCGAGACGTTCGGTCGGATGGCGATGAACGATGTGGAGACCGCCGCACTGATCGTCGGCGGCCACACCTTCGGCAAGGCCCACGGCGCCACCGACATCGTCAACGGCGTGGAGCCCGAGGCCGCCCCACTGGAGGAGATGGGCTTCGGCTGGGCCAACCCCGGCGTCGGCAATGACACCGTCAGCAGCGGTCTCGAGGTGACCTGGACCCACACGCCGACCAAGTGGGACAACTCGTTCCTGGAGATCCTCTACGGCAACGAGTGGGAGCTGACCAAGAGCCCCCAGGGTGCCAACCAGTGGAAGCCCAAGGACAACGGCTGGGCCAACTCGGTGCCGATGGCGCAGGGCAGCGGCAAGACCCATCCCTCGATGTTGACCACCGACCTGTCCATGCGGATGGACCCGATCTACGGCAAGATCACCCGCCG
>JAGQTW010000413.1 GCA_020438785.1 Mycobacterium sp.
TCACCGTCTTCTCGGCCAGGAACATCCGGGCGGCGATCTGCTTGTTGGTCAGGCCCTCACCCAACAGGCCGAGCAACACCCGCTCCTGCTCGGTGAGTCCCGACAGCGGGTCGGATCGTTCGGCCGCGCCGCGCAGCTTGGCCATCAGCGCGGCCGCGACCCGGTTGTCCAGCAGCGAGCGACCGGCCCCGACGTCCTTGATGGCCCTGGCCAGCTCCATGCCCTTGATGTCCTTGACGACGTATCCGCTGGCGCCGGCCAGGATCGCGTCCAGCATGGCCTCGTCGGAGGTGAACGACGTGAGCATCAGGCAGCGCAGGTCGGGCATCTTGGAGAGCAGGTCGCGGCACAGTTCGATCCCGTTGCCGTCGGGCAGCCGGACGTCGAGCACGGCGACGTCCGGGCGCAGCGCCGGGATCTGCGCCATCGCATGCGCCACCGAGCCCGCCTCCCCGATGACGTCGAGTTCGGGGTCGGCGCTGAGCAGGTCGATCAGCCCTCGACGCACGACTTCGTGGTCATCGACGAGAAAGACTGTGACCATGGCGAGCCTTCCGGAGCTGGTGCTTGCGGCGCGGCCACGCAGGACCGCTAACCAACGATATCCGGCCGGGCAGGCCACTCGTCACAACAAGCGGTCACAACAAGCGTTGCCGATCGGCGATCAGGATCGAACAGTCGGTGTTGTGCAGCGCCCCCAAGCCGACCGGGCCGATCAGTTCGCCCACGCTCTCGGCGTTCCTGGCGCCGACCACCACCAGCTGGATCTCGTTGGCGTGCTTGGCCAGGTAGTGCAGGGCGCTGCCGTGTACCGGCACCGGCCGGACGTCCAGGTCGGGGTAGCGGTGTCGCCAGTGCGACAGCCGGCGGTCCAGACGGGCGCGAACCATGCGGTTGCCGTCCGCCACGGCGTGCGAGTCGTGGACGTCGGTGTAGCGCGACTGCCACGATCCCAGCACGCGCAGGGCCGCACCCCGCAGTCGGGCCTCCTCGACGCCGCAGGCCAGCACGGTCGCGCTGTCCGGGGATTCGTCGAGTTCGACGACCACCCAGCCCGGGGCGCGGGGACCCACCCGCTCGCTGTCGCGGACGATCGCCACCGGGCAGTGCGCGTCGGCCACCAGCGCCGCGGCGGTGGAGCCGACCCGGTTGTGCTCGAGATGGCGGATGCCGACCGCCCCGACGCACAGCATCGCCGCCGACCGGGATGCCTCCAGCAGCGTGGCGGTCGGGCGGCCCTCGACGATCTCGGTTTCGACCTTGACCGGCCGCTCGGTGGCCTCGACCGCGGTGACCGCCTCGCGGATCGCCGCCTCGGCGGCGCCGTGCCCGCCGGCCTCGCCGTCCGGACTCCGTCCGGCCGGCTCGATGGAGGAGACCAGGCGTAGCGGAATCTCCCGGCTGCCCGCCTCGGGGATTGCCCACAGTGCGGCGCGGACCCCGGCCCGGGAGCCGTCGACGCCGACGACCACGGCCGGCGATGTGAACGGTTCCGGCATGCTGAACTTCCCGAGAGGTGAGGTTCCTATTCTGCCGACGTTAACCCCGCGGCGCTGCGACTCGGAGGGCAGAAAGTCCCCGATGGGCGGGAAAAAGTCGGCGATCCGCCCGCGGCCACCGCCTCAGCTGTTCACCAGGTCGATGTCGATCGGGTTCACGGTCTGCTCGAAGAGCCGTTCGGTGTCGTCACGGGTGCACGGTGCGGTTCCCGGGGTGAGCAGTTTGGCCGCGCCCGCGGCGCTGCCCAGCCGGACGGCCTTGGTCAGGGGCCAGCCGCGGGTCAGGCCGACGACGATGCCGGCCACCATGGCGTCGCCGGCCCCCACGCCGCTGCCGGTCGGCACCGGGACGGCCGGGAAGCGGTGCGCGCTGTCCGCGGTGACCAGCAGCGCGCCCTGCGCGCCGAGGGAGACCACGATGTAGCGCGCGCAACCCCGGCCGATCAGCTCACGCGCGGCGGCGATCTGCTCGGTCTCGGTGAGCAGTTCCCGGCCCACGAGTTCGCGTAGTTCGCGCACGCTGGGTTTGAGCAGGAACACCCCCGAGGTGATGTGCTTCAGGCCGCCGCCGGAGCTGTCCAGGATGAACAGCGCCCCGATCTCCTCGCAGACGTTGGCGACCTGCTGGTAGAAGTCCGCGGGCACCCCCGGCGGCAGGCTGCCGCTGGCCACCACGATGGTCGACGACTTCGCCGCCTTGCGCAGGCGCAGCAGGCATTCGGTCTGCTCGGCCAGGGTGAGCTCGGGGCCGGGCAGCACGAACCGGTACTGCTCGCCGGTGCTGCGCTCGTTGACGGTGATGCTTTCCCGCGTCGCCCCGCCGATGTGCACCGGATGAACCGAAACACCCTCGGCGATAAGCAGTTTGGTGATGTTGTCACCGGCCGCGCCGCCGGCCGGATAGATGGCGGTGGCCCACGCGCCGAGCACGTCGGCGACGTGGGCGACATTGATGCCGCCGCCGCC
>JAGQTW010000414.1 GCA_020438785.1 Mycobacterium sp.
CGCGGCCTGCTGATGCTGGCGTTCGTGGCCTCGCTGCCCCCGACCATCCTGCTGCTCGGCAGCGGCGTGTTCTACACCCCGTGGTCGTGGCTGCCCCGCATAGTGGCCCAGTTCCTCGCCGGCGCGCTGGCCTGCGCCGCGGTCCGCAGGCTGCGTCTGACCGACCGGGGTCAGCGGCTGGCCGGGCTGGGCGCGGTGGCGCTGACCGTGACCGTCGTGGCGCTGCTCTACCACTTCGACGCGCACCCGGTGGCGGGCATGGTCGATCCGGGCGGGCTGGTGGACGTGCTGTTCATGCCGTTGGTGGTCACGCTCGCCATCGGGGTCGGCAGCCTGCCGGCCCTGCTCTCCACCCGCCTGCTGGTCTACGGCGGCCAGATCTCGTTCAGTGTCTACATGGTTCACGAGATGATCCACACGGCCTGGAGCTGGTGCGTGCAGCAGCACCACCTGGAGTTGCCGAAGTCGGTGCAGAAGCTGGTGTTCGTCGGCCTGATCGTGGCGGTGCTGCTCGGCGCGATGGCGTTGTACCACTGGGTGGAGGAACCGGCGCGGCGCTGGATGCGCAGGATGGTCGACTACCGCGACGTCCGAACCGACGATCGTGCCGGCGCACCACCGAGCAGGCTCCAGTCGATCGACGACGCCCGGGAGGCCCGCTCGGCCCGCGCGGTGTGACTGCCGGCCGCGGGGCGCTCAGCCGTGCTGTGTCGCAAGGCTTTCCGCACCGGCAGGGTGGCGCTGACGGCGCGTTGCCCCCAAACCGTCACCCGCGCGGTCTAGGCTGCCGGATGTCGGGCGTGAAACTGTGAGGTGCCCTTGACCCCTAACGAAGCGTTCGGCCGTGTCGTCACCGCCGCCACCGCTGTGGCCGTCGCCGTCGGGACGGTGCTCGGCGCGGCGGTCGGCACCGCCGGATCCGGCCGCCCCACCGAGCCTTACCGCCTGGCGACGCGGGACTCGACGCTGAATCACATTGCGGTGATCGGTGACTCGTACACCACCGGTACCGACGAGGGCGGCCGGGGCGCGAACTCCTGGACCGTCGAGGCCTGGCAGCTGTTGGCCCGCGAGGGGGTGCAGGTCGCCGCGGACGTGGCGGCCGAGGGGGGCGCCGGCTACGGCGTGCCCGGCAACCGGGGCAGCGTGTTCGAGGACCTGACCGAGCGTGCGGTCAGGCCCGACGACGTGCTGGTGGTGTTCTTCGGGTCCCGTAACGACCAGCCGGTGGATCCGCGTGCGTTCCCGGGAGTCGCCGCCGACACCTTCCGGGTGGCGCGCCAGGCGGCTCCGAAGGCGAGATTTCTGGTGATAGGGCCGCCCTGGCCGACGGCGAACCCGCCCGCGGCGGTCTGGCAGATCCGGGACAGCCTGCGCGATCAGGCCGTCGCACTGGGGGCGGTGTTCGTCGACCCGCTGGCCGAGGGGTGGTTCGTCGGCCGGCCCGACCTGATCGGCGCCGACGGTGTGCACCCCAACGACGCCGGGCACGCGTATCTGGCCGAGAAGATCGCGCCGCTGATCCGCTCCCAGTTGACCGTCGCGGTGTGACCACCCTCCGGCGGCGGCACCGGCACCGACCTCATGTGGACACCGCCCCCGCGCAATAGCACAATGCCGCTAATGGTTGGCGCAAGGCGGGCTCGGCGCCGATCGGTGCGTAGGTCCGCCCCGTTCACCGCGGCGATGGCGGTGCTCCTGTTGCTCACGTTCGTCGGGGCGGATCGGCCCGGCACCCCGGTGCCCACCAACCTGATCGGCGGTCCGTACGCCCGGCTGCTGGCCGACTCGACCGATCTCGGTCCGGCCCGCGCCGCCCGGGTGCAACTCACCGCCGCGCTCACCGAGGGGACCACGCCGGTCGGGCTGACCCGGTGGGCCGGCGACCACGGGCTGTCGGTGCGCTGGCGCGCCGGTGACCCGTGGGCCGTGGTCGAAGGACCACCCGACGCCGTCGCCGGTGCCCTCGACGTCGCCGTGCACGACTATCGCGGCAAGCACGGTCAGGTCTTCTACGCCTCCCCGCAGCAACCTGCGGTGCCCGAGCAGGTGGCCGCCGAGGTCGGCCAGCTCGGCCGGATCCTCGGCTACACCCCCTACCACATGGGCGTCCCGCCGATGATGCCGCGCGACGTGCCCGACGGCGGGCTGCTGCCCTCCGAACTGATCACCGCGTACAACCTCAATCCACTGCTCGACGGCGGTTTCACCGGCAAGGGCAGCACGGTCGTGGTGTTCGCCTTCGACGGCTTCGACCAGCGCGATCTGGACAGCTTCTCGGACTGGTTCGACCTGCCGAAGTTCACCCCGCAGGTGGTGGGCGGCATGCCCAGCCAGGTGCACGGCGAGGCGACGATGGACATCCAGATGGTGCACGCCATCGCACCCGACGCCAAGATCGTGCTCGCCAACGCGCGCCCGACGGTCGAGGGGGACGCCAGCTACGAGAAGATCGGCCGGCTGTTCGAATCGGTGGACCGCCAGTTCCCGGGCGCGGTGTGGAGCCTGTCGATCGGCTGGGGTTGTGACCGGTTGCTCACCACCGCGGACCTCATCCCGGTGCGCACCGCGTTGGTCGCCGCGCTGCGCCACGGCACGTCGGCGTTCGACGCCACCGGAGACCTCGCCGGGCTGGAATGCAGGGGTGGCAAGACCTGGGCGGACCCGCCGAGCCCCGATGACGTCGGCGTCGATGCGGTGGCGTCGATCCCGGAGATGACCGGGGTCGGCGGCACCACACTGTCCACCGACGCCGAGGGTAACTGGCTCGCCGAGCAGGGCTGGTACGACGTCCCGCTCACCCAGGGCAGCGGCGGCGGGGTTTCGACGCTGTACCGGCGGCCGTCCTGGCAGGTCGGGCACGAGAAGGCGGGCCCGCGTGACCGGCGGCTCTCGCCCGATGTCGCCGCGGTGGCCGACCCCTTCACCGGAGTGAAGTTCGTCTTCCGGCAACAGGTTCTGGTCGGCGGCGGAACCTCGCAGGCCGCCCCGCTCTGGGCCGGGTTCGCCGCGGTAATCAACCAGTACCTCGCCTCGCGGAACCTCGGGCCGCTGGGCGACCTCAACCCCCAGCTCTACGAGATCGCCGAGGGTGCGGTGGCGCCGGCGTTCCGGGACATCTACCTCGGCGCCAACGCCGTGACCCCGGTGCACCCGGGCTACGACATGATCACCGGCCTGGGCAGCCCGAACATCGCCAACCTGGTCAAGGACCTGCTGGTGGCGCGGAGCGTGGGCCGATGAGCGAGGACAGCACCGAACCAGATGCGGCCGAATCCTTCGCCGGCTACGCCATGCCGCCCGGCGCCTATGCCGCCCGGCCGCAACGGGGTCCGAAATACTTTGTCACCCTTGGCTTTTGGATCGTCGGAATCGCCCTGGGCATGATGGCCTTGAGCGTCGTGTCGCTGCGGATCAGCCATGCGCCGAACAACTACGTGTGCCCGCCGGACTGCGGCCGGCCCCCGACCGGACTCCCGGTGGCCACCAATCCGCGGTTCGTGGCCGCCGACGGATCCTTCTCGGTGTCCTACCCGTCAGCCGGCGCGACCTACGACGTCACCAAGGATGACACCGGTGTGACGGCGGTGTGGACGGCCGGTGACGGCGGGACGGTCCGGTTGTTCAGCGAGCCCGCGGCCGGGCGCACCGCGGAGCAGATCGCCGCCGCGTTGCTGGCCCAGGACTACCCGGACGCCCAGAAGTCCTACGAGTTGCCCAACGCGATGGTCGGCTACGAGCCCGGCTACGGCGAGGTGGCCGACGACTGGCCGAAGGGCACCTCCACCGATGCCGAGCATCTGCGGATCATCCTCATCGTCGCGGTGAAGGACGACCTGGCACTGGTTGCGGGGGCGGTCGGCCCGTTCCACCAGTTCGGACCCGACTTCGGCCCGGGACCACCATCGCCGGCGAACCTGCAGGTGGCCCAGGACCTCGGCAAGTACGTCAACAGCTTCACCTGGCGCGGTGATCCGCCGCGCTGACGAATGCCCGCCGAAACCCGTTGCGGCGCAGTCAGTCCTGCACCGCTTTGGCGACGCTGACGCAGGTGGTCAGCCAGCCCGGATCGGCGCGCGGCCCGTCCTGCAGCGCCCACATCGCGTTGTGCACCATCCGCACCACCACCCAGGCCCGCGCCCGGTCCTCGTCGAA
>JAGQTW010000415.1 GCA_020438785.1 Mycobacterium sp.
TGCGGCGGAGTCCGGCGCTGCGAGACGGTCTTGATGTTGAGCAGTTGGCGGTAGTTGACGTTCTCGGTCGTGCTCGACCCGCCCCAGGTTCCGCAGCCCAGCGAGAACGTCGGGGTCAGGTTGTTGTAGACGCCGCCGAGTGCGCCGACCGCGGTCGGCGCGTTGACCAGGATGCGGCCGGTGCGCACCGCCAGCGCGTAGGCGTCGATCACCGACTGGTCGTCGCCGTAGATCGCCGAGGTGTGCCCCAGCCCGCCGTGCTCGGTCACCAGCACCGCGGCGTCGATCGCGGTCTGCACGTCGGGGGCGCGCACCAGGCCCAGCACCGGCATCAATTTCTCCTGCACCAGTGGGTGCTCGGCGAGTTCGTCGAGATCCGAGGGCAGCGGCGCGAGCAGGATCTTGGTGCCGGGCGGAACGCTGAAACCCGCGCGGGCGGCCAACTCCGGCGCCTTCTGGCCGACGGCGTCCATCGACACCTTGTCGCCGCAGCCGAAGGCGAACTCGGTGATCTTGGCGGCCTCCTCCGGACTGAGCATCCGGGCGCCCATCCGCTCGAACTCGGCGATCATCTCGTCATAGATCTCGTCGTCAATGATGCAGGTCTGCTCGGCGGGGCAGATCACCGAGGAGTCAAAGGTTTTCGAGATCAGGATGTCTACGACCGCACCCCGGACGTCGGCGGTCTTGTGGATGTAGATCGGGGCGTTGCCCGGCCCGACGCTCAGCGACGGCTTACCGGCCTGGTTGGCCAGTTTGACGATCTTCGGTCCGCCGGTGACCCAGATGAAGTCGACTTTGGGATGGTGGAACAGGTGGTGGGTGACGTCGTGCGCGACGTCCGGGATCACCTGCAGCGCGCCAGGCGGCATGCCGGCCGCCTCGGCCGCCTCCCGCAGGATCTCCACCGCGCGTTCGCAGCACCGAACCGCGTACGGCGAGGGGCGGAACAGCACCGCGTTGCGGGTCTTGGCGGCCACGATCGCCTTGAACAACACCGTCGAGGTGGGGTTGGTGACCGGGGTGAGCGCCAGCACCACACCGATGGGCTCGGCGACGTAGACGATGTTGTGCTCGACATCCTCGTCGATCACGCCGACCGACTTCTTGTCGCGCAGGTAGTCGTGGAGGAACTCGGTGGCCACGTAGTTCTTGACGACCTTGTCCTCGAAGACCCCGAAGCCGGTCTCCTCGATCGCCAGGCCGGCCAGTTCCCCGGCGGCGCGCACCCCGGCGCGGACCATCGCCTCGACGATCCGGTCCACCTGCTCCTGGTCGAGCTTGCGGAACTCGCGCGCCGCCTCGGCCGCGGTGTCGACCATCGCGTCGATCTCCGCGGTGCGGATGTCATCGGTCGCAACTTGTGTTGTGTTCAGCGTCCCGGTCATGACCGTGCCCTCCCAGTTTTGCGGGGATCGTATGTTTGGGCTGGCCGGGGTAGATAGGGATAAAAGACCCTTTGTGACCGGACCGAGGAGAACGGATGCCGACCCACCGCGCTGTCCACGTGAAATCCGCGGGAGAGCCCTTCGAACTCGTGGACGTGCATACCCCCGCGCCGCCGCCCGGCCACGTCCGCATCGACGTCAACGCCTGCGGTGTCTGCGGCACCGACCACGCCTTCGTCGCCGGAGCGTTTCCCAACCTCAGCTGCCGATCACCCCCGGTCACGAGATAGCAGGCACGGTCGCCGCACTGGGCTCCGGGGTGGACGGGTTCACGGTCGGTGAGCGGGTCGCGGTCGGCTGGTTCGGCGGCAACTGCAACCACTGCGTGCCGTGTCGCAAGGGTCAGTTCATGCAGTGCGTGAACCTGCAGGTGCCCAGCTGGAACTACCCCGGCGGCTACGCGGAGTCGGTCACCGCCCCGGCGACGGCCCTGGCCAGGATTCCCGACGGACTGTCGTTCGCCGAGGCCGCCCCGATGGGCTGCGCGGGTGTGACCACCTACAACGCGCTGCGACACACCAGGGCCGTCGGCGGTGACCGGGTGGCGGTGCTGGGCATCGGCGGGCTGGGGCACCTGGGCATCCAGTGGGCACGGGCGATGGGCTTCGAGACCATCGCGATCGCCCGCGGGGCCGGCAAGGCGCGGGACGCCACCGACCTCGGCGCCCACCACTACTTCGATTCGACCGCCGGTGACGTCGCCGAGGCGCTCCAGAAACTGGGCGGTGCCCAGGTGGTGCTGGCCACGGCGGCCAACTCGGCGGCGATGGACGAGGGGCGGGCCCGCTACCGCATGGTGCTGACGATGTAGCTACTCGGCGCCGTCTCCGAAGCCGGCGTCGTCGGCGGCGTCCGACTTCTCTCCGGCGTCGAGCACGCTGACATCGATCCCGTAGGGCAGGAACCGGACGCTGCGGCTCGGGTCGGTGTTGTGCTTGTTGGCCCGCAACGCGTCGAGTTCGGTCCTGTAGACCTGCTCGACGTGAGCCTTGCCGTCGCCGTCGGCGATGTAGATCGCCCACACGCCGTCGCCGGCCTCACCCGCGGTCTCCGGTTCGGGCCGGGGCTGGGGCCGCGAGCGCCGGGTGAACTCGTCGAAGAGGATGCCGAGGCCGGCCTTCTCCTGCGAGCCGCTCAGGAACTTGCCGAAAGCGTCGCGCAGGCCTTCGCTGGCGTCGCGCAGCACGCGATCGAATTCGTCGGGGTCGAACCCGAACGGTCCGTTGTTCTCCATACCTGACAGTGTGCGCGCAGTTTGCCGCGGCGTCGACGATGCGGTGTTCGCGATGAGCGAAACGTCAGCCGAACAGCCGTAGCGGCAGGTCAGCAAGGGTGACGAAACCGGGCCCGGCGTCACATACCGCGGGCACGGCGTTCACCGCCTGCATTGCGGTCGCCACGCTGGCCGAGCGCACGTGCTCGGCCAGTGGCACGTCGCGGCGGAAGCTGGCCAGCGTCATCAGGTGGGCCTGCATCGACGGGATGCCTTCGATGGTGACGGTCCAGCCGTGCTGCGGCGCGGGCCAGTGCTTCGGCTGCGGCTCACCGACGGTCCACAGGGTCTCGACCTCGACGACAGCAGCGCCATCGCGGTGGCCGGTCCATCGCCAGTGCTGGCCGGCGACCGTGCCGGCGCGCAGGGTACGACCGCAGATGTCGCGGTCGACGCTCGCCGGGATGACTTCCAGGTCGGTGCTGACGTGGTCGACGCCAAGCCCCAGCGCGTCGCCGAGCAGCCAAACCTGTTGCTGGAAAAGCTCGCTGGTGAACTTCAGCCCGTCGGTGTCGGGCGTCACCCCGTCGGGTGGGCTGCCGAAGTGCATCTGGTCGAAGGTGATCTCGACGCTGTCATAGACCGACCAGTCGGCGCGTTCCTGCACCTTGACATGCTCGACGCTGCGCGACATCCCGGACAGCGCGATCGGCACCACCACACCGAGGTTGCCCGGGTTCAGCCCGGTGCCGTGCAGGGAGCTGTGCCCGGCGGCGCTCGCCTGCCGCAGCGCTTCCCGCGCGGCGGGTTCCATCCGGGCCGGGTGGAAGGCGAACGCGGTGGTGACCAGGTTTGCGCCCGAAGCCAGGATCGCGGCGGCCTCGGCGACGCTGGGGTGGCGCGGTGCGTAGAGCACGGCGTCGACGCCGGCGGTGTCGACCTCCTTGGCGGCGGCGACCCCGACCGGTTCCCGGCCCGCGAGTTCACCCGCGTCGCGCCCGACCTTCTCGTCGGAGTACACCTTGACCCCGGCCAACTCGAGGTCGGGATGGTCGAGGATGCCGCGGATCGCTTCAACCCCCACCGCACCGGTGCCCCACTGCACCACGCGGTAGACCATCGCTCAGACGACCGTCAACGGCAGCGAGTGGCGTTGCTGGAATTCGAAGGTGGCACCGCCGCTGAACTTGGTGACCTCGACCTCGGGGGCTTCCTTGACCGCGGCGTCGGACTTCTCGAACTCGGCGGTCCAGTCGTCGGCGGTGCCGGTGATGCGCACCGCGATGTGCGGGTCGACCGCGGTGGCGATGGCCTGTAGCGGTTGCACCGAGGCCGGGGAGCACAGCGAGATCCAGGACCCGTCCCGGTGGGCCGGTGAGGGATGCACATGCAGCCGGCCACCCTCGATCTCGGCGACGACATAGCCCGCCGGGTTGAACAGCGGGTGCAGGTCGAGCACCTGCGATAGCCCGTGAAAGTCGTTGGGCAGCTTCAGCGCTCGCTGGATGCGCTCGGCAGCGACCCCGGCGATGCCGATCAGCTGCTTGGTGCAGATGTCGGTGGCCAGTTCGGTGTTGCCCTTGGCGCGGGCACGCACCGCGATCCCGAACGACAGGTTCAGCAGGTGCATCTGCAGCACCACCTCGTCGGCGATGCGCACCAGGGCCGAGTGCGAGAACGCGGTGAAGTCGACGTCGGACAGCAGCGGCCCGGAGTAGTCGGCCTGCCCCTCGTCCTCCGGGTCGATGGGGCCGAGCTTCCAGTTCGCGGCGTTGGTCTTCGCCACGATGTCGAGCGCGGGGATGCTGCTGACCTCGGGGTAGGACTCGTCGATGATGACCGTCCAGGCACAGTGCGGGTGGCGGTCGGCGGGGGTGCGCGGCGGTCGGTGGATCGGGCGCACCTGGGCCTTGGGGTTGGTGGCCACCGCGGTGGCGTCGAACGTGGGGTCCTCGATGTCGTGGCACAT
>JAGQTW010000050.1 GCA_020438785.1 Mycobacterium sp.
CTTTGCCCTCGTCACCCCATTGGGCGCCGATGAGGACGATTGCCGGCATGGCGTAATCTCCCGCCTGATCTGCATAAAAACACGGTCCAGCCGGTGACCCACCCTATCGGAGCGCGCAGCGAGGAGTGTCGTTGACCAACATGCAGATCGCTGTGGCGCGATTCGGGGCGCGCCGGCCCGCCCCCGGGCTGGGTGCGCTGCCCCACCACGACATCACCGCCGCGGCCGACGTCGATGCCGCCGTCGAGGGGGTGCGCCGGCTGGTGGTGGCCGGCTCCGACGCCGACCTGGCCTTGGTCCTGACCCGATTGATGCGGCTCGAGCGGCTGGACATCGAGGTGGCCCACGTCGCGGGACGATTCGGCGGCCGGCGGGCGAGAAGAGGCGCGGCACAACGGGTGCCGCTGATCCGCGACGACACCGGGACGGTGATCGTCGGTAGCGCGCTGTGGCTGCCGCCAAGCGGGGCCGGCACCGTGCACGGGGAGGCGGTGATCGACGACGCGGTGTTGTTCGACGGGCAGGCGAGCGGGGTGCGCATCGAGCCGACCGCGGCGATGCCGGGCCTGCGCGCCACCGTCCTGACCCCGGGAATCGGTCCGCGCCGTTGGCGCAGCGGCCGGGCGGCTCAGCTCGGCACCACCGGCGCCCGGGTGGTCCGCGACGGCGTTCCGGCACCGCGGGAGGTCACCCGCTCGACGTTCTATCGCCACACCACGGGCTGGTTGCGGGTCGGCTAGTTGACCGTCTCGGTCCACACTCACCGGGTAGTTTCGTGGCGTGAACGTCCGCCCACTGCGCCAGTCGTCGGTGCGGCCGAGCCCGATTTTCCTGGTCATCGTCGGTGTGACCGTGCTCGGCGGGGTCCTCGCGTGGCTGGCCGCGGCCGAGCGGCGGCCGCTGGCCTACTTCGGTGTGTTCACGTTCGTGATCGCGGGCTGGCTGGTGTCGCTGTGCCTGCACGAGTTCGGCCATGCCTACACCGCCTGGCGCTTCGGTGACCATGACGTCGCGGTTCGCGGCTACCTGACGCTCAACCCGCTGAAGTACTCCAGCCCGCTGCTCTCGCTGGGGCTGCCACTGCTGTTCATCGCGCTGGGAGGGATCGGCCTGCCCGGTGGGGCGGTGTATGTGCGCACCGGGTTCATGACCCCCGGCAGCGCACGCTGGTGAACCTGGCCGGTCCGCTCGCCAACCTGGTGCTGGCGGTGGCCCTGCTGGCGGCCACGCGGCAGTTCTACAACCCGGAGCACCCGGTGTTCTGGTCGGCCGTGGCGTTCTTGGCGTTCCTGCAGATCACGGCGCTGGTGTTGAACCTGCTGCCGATCCCGGGCCTCGACGGCTACGGCGCCCTGGAACCGCACCTCAGCCCGGAGACCCAGCGCGCCGTCCAACCGGCCAAGCAGTTCGGCTTCCTGATCCTGGTGGTGCTGCTGCTGGCACCGGCGCTGAACCAGTGGTTTTTTTCGGTGGTCTTGTGGTTCTTCGACCTGTCCGAAGTGTCGAGGTCGCTGGTAGCCATCGGTGCGCAGCTGACCCGGTTCTGGTCGGCCTGGACGTGAGCCCGGTGGCAACGGACCCCTCGAACCGCTGCCCTACCGGACCACCGTCATACCCCCGTAGGTGTCATAAACATAACGACATGTATGTGAATCGGCAAGTTACCTAAGACCCCACTTGCCGATGCCCTCAGCCCGCTTGGGCGGCCAACCACTCGCCGAGCTCCGGGTCGACCATCCGCCGGATGCCGGCCGTGGCGCGATCCCAGCGCCTTTTCGCCTGGGACCCGTCGCTGTCGACGAAGCCCGGAATGAGGATTCCACGCAGGGTGTCCATGGCCGTATAGACGAAGTCGAGCATGGCCTCGTGGAGATGATGGGGCACCGACTCGAGCACCGCCGTCGTCACCGCACTGGCCATGATCGGTGAGAACGTGGCGACCTCGCGGGCCAGTAGTGGATCGGTACGGCCCGCGACCCAAAGTTCAACTACCGGAATGAATCCCCCGGCGTGATGGGTGTTCCACAGGAGGTCGAGCACGGCCCCGATCGGGTCATTGGACGCCGTGAGTCCGCGGCGGAAATCGGCCACCACCGTGGCCACGGTCCGCGCCGTCATGTGATGCATGGCGGCCCTCATCAGCTCGTGCTTGGAGCCGAAGTGGTGCACCTGCGCGCCGCGGGTGAGCCCCGCCTCCTCGGCGATCCGCGGGGTGGTGGTGCCGGCATAGCCGTACTTCGTCAGGCAGCTGACAGTGGCGTCGAGGATGCGCCCCCGGGTCTCGGCACTGCGCTGTTCCTGGGTTCGTCGCGGCGGTGAGACGGTTTTGGGCACGGGGCGAATCCTACCTATCGTAGGTTTCTTCCTCAACTTACATTCCGAACGGTATGCAACAATCCCGCGGCCCGGCGGCCTCGCGGCTATCCCGATCGAGGACCATCGGCCCTTGCCATATATGCGTGTTTATGCATATATTCCTGGCATGGGAGCCGGACACGACCACAGCCACGGTGACGCGCGGGTGAGCCGGATGCTGATCGCGGCGGGAATCCTCACGGTCTTCTTCGCGATCGAGCTCACCACCGCGCTGTTGATCGGCTCGATCGCGCTGCTGGCCGACGCCGGGCACATGCTGACCGACCTGGTCGCCATGTTCATGGGCCTGACCGCCGTGCTGCTCGCCCGCCACGGGCCGGCCTCGGCGGCGCGCACCTACGGCTGGCATCGGGCCGAGGTGTTCACCGCGGTCGCCAACGCGGTCCTGCTGTTGGGGGTCGCCGGCTTCATCCTCTACGAGGCGTTCGAGCGGCTCGGCAATGCGCCGGAGGTTCCGGGCGTCCCGATGATCGTGGTGGCCGTGGCCGGCCTGATCGCCAATGCGGCCGTCGTGTTGCTACTGCGGTCGCACTCCGAGACCAGCCTGGCCGTCAAGGGCGCCTACATGGAGGTGGTGGCCGACACCGTCGGCAGCATCGGCGTGCTGATCGCCGGCATCGTCACGGTGACCACGCACTGGCCCTATGCCGATGTGGTGGTGGCGGTGTTGGTCGCGCTGTGGGTGCTGCCGCGGGCCATCGGCCTGGCCCGAGCCGCGCTGCGCATCCTTTCGGAGTCCTCCCCGCGTCACATCGACGTCGAGGAGTTGCGTTCCGCGCTGGCCGCGGTCGACGGCGTCACCGAGGTCCACGATCTGCACGTGTGGACCCTGGTACCGGGCAAGGACATGGTCACCGCGCACCTGACCAGCTCCGGGAATTCAGACCGGGTGCTCGACGACGCGCGCGCGGTGCTGGCCGCCCGCGGTCTGGACCACGCGACCGTCCAGGTCGAACCGCCCGGCTGTGCGGACGACTGCCCGGGTCAGACCGACTGGTGAGCCGTCAGCTCAGGCCGAGCTCGACCCGCGCCGCCGGATCACAGTCGTCGAGCAGATCCAGGCACCGCGCGAATTCGTCGGTCTCGCCGATGGTGTCGGCGGCTCGCGCCAGGGCGGCGACGCAGCGCAGGAAACCCCGGTTGGGTTCGTGGCGGTACGGGACCGGGCCGAACCCCTTCCATCCGTTGCGACGCAGCTGATCGAGTCCCCGATGGTAGCCGGTGCGGGCGTAGGCGTAGGCGGTGATCGCCTTGTCCTCGGCCAGCGCCTCCTCGGCCAGCGCCGCCCACGCCACCGATGACGCCGGGTGGGCGGCGGCCACGATGGCCGGATTCTCGCCGGCGTCCAGTTCGGCTTCAGCCTCGCTGTCGCCGGGTAGCAGCACGGGTTCCGGTCCGAGGAGGTCACCAAACGAGGTCATGTGCCCATTGTGCCGGTGCCGCCGGATACCGGTGTGGCCACCCGCGCCCAGCCCTGCAGCGCGACTCCTCCCCGCGGCCTCCCGCCGCGCATCGTCGGTCACGCCCACCCCGATCGCGCGACTCCTCCCCGCGGCCTCCCGCCGCGCATCGTCGGTCACGCTAGGGTCATAACGAACCAGACCTCTCGAGGAGAATCGCAGCACGCCATGTCGAACCCATCCGGGCCCGACCACGACGACGCAGCCGAAACCGTCGAACCCACAACCGCCGATGACCAGGCGTCCGACGACCCCACGGCGGCGGCCACCGTGTCCAGCGAACGACGTTTCACCGCACCGGGATTCGACGCGGGCTCGACCCAGATCATCGACCGCCCGACGCCGGACCCCGAGACCGAGGTCTTCGCCGCACCGACCGAGGTGTTCGCGGTGGCCGACGTCCAGCGCGCCGCTGGCCCGCAGGCCATCCCGGCGCGTGGCGAGGCGCCGGTACGACGGCGCAGCTGGGCCTGGGTAATCGCCGCCATCCTGGTGGTCGCGGTTCTGGTCGGGCTGGCCGCCCTGGTCACGATCCTGCTCACCCGAAACAACACGCCGAAGGTGTCGCAGGAGGAGATGGTGCGAACCACCATCCAGGACTACGACCATGCCGTTCAGCGGGGCGACCTGGCGACGCTGCGCGGTATCACCTGCGGGCAGACCCGGGACAACTACGTCAACTACGACGACCGCTCCTGGTCCGATACGCACGCCCGGGTTGCGGCGGCCCGGCAGTACCCCGTGGTCGCCAGCATCGACGAGGTCGTCGTCAACGGCGATCACGCCGAGGCCAACGTCACCTCGTACATGGCCTTCGATCCGGCGACCCGCTCCACCCGCAGCTTCGATCTGCAGTTCCGCGACAACCAGTGGAAAATCTGCCAGGCGTCCTAGTCCCGCGACCGGGCACAACGCCTATAACCCGAGAGACGGGGCCGGCACCCGGCCCGGCTCAGCCCGCTGACACGCTCCGGCCCGCGCTGTGCAGATCGTTGCACGCCTCCACCACGCGCTCGGACATGCTGGTCTCGGCCTTCTTCAGGTAGCTGCGCGGGTCGTAGACCTTCTTGTTGCCGACCTCGCCATCGACCTTCAGCACGCCGTCGTAATTGCTGAACATGTGCGCGGCGATAGGCCGGGTGAAGGCGTACTGGGTGTCGGTGTCGA
>JAGQTW010000416.1 GCA_020438785.1 Mycobacterium sp.
CTGGCCCAGCAGGCCCGCGCCATCAGCGCGCAGTCCAACCCGGACGAGGTGCAGGTGCGCGGCGTGCGGGAGGCGGTGGAGATCGCCGAGGCGGTTGAGGGCATGCTGGCCCGGATCGGCAGCGAGCAGGCCCGCACCAAGGCCGCGCTGGAGTCTGCGCGGGACTTCGCCGCGGTGGCCTCCCATGAACTGCGCACCCCGCTGACCGCGATGCGCACCAACCTCGAGGTGCTCTCCACCCTGGATCTGGAGGCCGAGCAGCGCAACGAGGTGATCGGCGACGTGATCCGCACCCAGAGCCGGATCGAGGCGACGCTGACCGCGCTGGAGCGGCTGGCCCAGGGCGAACTGACCACGGCCGATGACTTCGTGCCCTTCGACGTCACCGAACTCCTCGACCGCGCCGCCCACGATGCCGAGCGCACCTACCCCGACCTGCGGGTGGCGCTGGTGCCGTCGCCGGTGGTGTTGATGGTGGGCCTGCCGGTCGGACTGCGGTTGGTCATCGACAACGCCATCGCCAACGCCGTCAAACACGGGGGGGCCACCGAGGTCCGGCTCAGCGTGGTCAGTTCCGCCGACGGCGTTGAGATCACCGTCGACGACAACGGCAGCGGGGTCCCCGAGCAGGAGCGCACAGCGGTCTTCGAGCGGTTTTCCCGCGGCTCGACGGCGTCGCGGTCCGGCTCCGGACTCGGGTTGGCCCTGGTGGCTCAGCAGGCCGAACTGCACGGCGGCACAGCGCATTTGAGCACCAGTCCGCTGGGCGGGGCCCAGCTGGTGCTGCGGCTGGCCGCGACGTCGCGGATGGAGCCCGGCGCCGTGCCCGCCCGACAGGCGGCCGCAACCGGGCCGTAGCGCTACTGCGGCGGATCGGCCTCGAGGTTCTGCAGCCGCACCTGGCCGCGGGCGACGACGCGGTCCTGCTCGTCGCGGATGGTGACCAGCCACAGCTGCTGTCGGCGGCCGCGGTGGACGGGCTCGGAGACGGCGAACACCTTCCCGGAGCCGATGGCGCGCAGGAAGTCGGTGTTGTTGTTGACGCCGACCACGTTGCCGCCGCCGTTGGCCGAGAGCCAGACGTAGGCCGACGTGCTGGCCATCGACTCGATGATCGAGCAGTACACGCCCCCGTGGACGATGCCCATCGGCTGCAGCAGCTTCGGCTGGACCTCGAGGTACGCCGTGGCGCCGTCGGGGGTCAGTTCGGTGAACACCAGCCCGATCTGGTTGTCGAACGGTGCGTCGAAGGCGATCTTGTCGGTCAGCGACTGCTCTGGTTGCACGCATCTGTGTCTACAGGGACGGACCCCGCGTGAGTGACGCGGGGTCCGTCCTCGGAAGGGACCCGGGAGTCGCTGCAGCCCTCAGCTCTCCGGCGCGGTCCTGGTATGCGGTTACCTGCCGGTGCGGGGCAGGGCGCGCACCGGCAGGCCGAACGTCGTCAGCGCGTCGAGCACCGCCTGGCCGCGCCGCATGCAGATCAGTTCGCCGGCCCCGGTGCGCAGCGGGATCCCGGTGGCGGTGACGACCACACAGGTCCCGACCATCCGCCACATGGCCGCGGTGCTCAGGGCACCGGCGGTCAGGTCGCACAGTTCGGCGAACAGCGGCGCCAGCGAAAGGTGGCAGCGGTGCGCGGTCCAGGTGGCCAGCGCCGCCTCGCCGGGCAGCCGGACGACGTCATCGGTGGCCGCGTCATCGGGCAGCACCCGCAGCGTCGGGTCCACCACCCCGGCCCAGTCGACGGCCCCCTCGGAGTCGTTGTGCAGCCACAGGTTTCCGGGCCCGGCGTCCCAGGCCCGGCCCTCGAGCGTCAGCAGCGTCACCACCCGGCCCGCCACGGCGTGGACCAGCGCCGCCGCGAGCTGTTGGCCCGCGCCGCGGCGGTTGCCCAGGTCGGCGGCCGAGGCCTCGAACATCTCCCGCAATCGGCCGTCGGCCACCGCGGAGTCCAGCGGCCACCACCGTCGCCGGGAGACGTCGGCCAGCACCGCCACCCCCTGCACCCGCGGCGAGTCCGGGGTCAGCCTGCGCAGCCGCCGGCTCGACTCGTGGATCGGCAGTGGGCGGCCGATCGCCATCCGGGCGATCAGCGGATCCTCGACGGCAATGGCCACCGGCGTACCTCCTGGTAGATTAGGTAAGCCTAACCACATCTAGACCATGGAGAATAGCGGAGGTTTTGTGACTGCTGTCACAGGGAAATACAGGAAATCCGACGATCCTGCGGTTTCGCCCATCACGCGGGCTGCGTCGGGGATTTTGGTTACGACGCCCGGTAGTAAGGCGGAGTACGCTGGATTTATTGCTGATCGGACCGGACGGAAAGTGGCAGAGGTAATCAGGCGGTGACTCGGCTCGGCGAACTCGAACGCGCGGTCATGGACCATCTGTGGGCCGCCGGCGAGCCGCAGACCGTCCGCCAGGTGCACGAGGCCCTCTCCGAACAGCGCGACCTGGCCTACACCACGGTCATGACGGTGCTGCAGCGGCTCGCCCGAAAGAACCTGGTGTCGCAGATCCGCGACGACCGGGCGCATCAGTACACGCCGGTCCACGGCCGGGACGAACTGGTGGCCGGGCTCATGGTCGACGCCCTGGACCAGGCCGCCGACTCCGGCGACCGGCAGGCGGCGCTGGTGCATTTCGTCGAGCGGGTCGGCGCCGACGAGGCTGCCGCCCTGCGCCGGGCACTGGCCGAGTTGGAAGCCAAGCATCGATCGGGTGGATCCGCTAGCGGGACGCCCACCGGCTGAGGGAGACTGGCAGCGTGTCCGCGCTGGCCTTCGCACTCGTTGCGCTATTGCTCGTCGGCCCGGTGCCAGCCCTGCTGGCGCGGGCGGCGTGGCCGCTGCGGGCGCCGCGCGCCGCGATCGTGCTGTGGCAGTCCATCGCGGTGGCCGCGGTGCTGTCCGCCTTCAGCGCGGGGCTCGCGATCGCCAGCCGGCTGTTCGTGCCCGGCCCCGACGGCAGGCCGACCGCCACCATCACCAGCGAGATCGCTGTCCTCGGGTGGCCGCTGTGGCTGACCTACATCCTGGTCTTCGCGCTGACCCTGCTGATCGGCGGGCGGCTGGCGATGGCCGCCGTCGAGGTCGCCGTCGCCACCCGGCGCCGCCGGGCGCACCACCGCATGGTGGTCGACCTGCTCGGCGAGTGCCCGCACGGCACGCCTGGGCTGCGCGTGCTGCATGTCGCCGAACCGCTGGCCTACTGCCTGCCCGGGGTCCGCAGCCGGGTGGTCCTCAGCGAGGGCACGCTGTCGGCGCTGACCGACACCGAGGTCGCCGCGATCCTGTCCCACGAGCGGGCGCACCTGCGGGCCCGCCACGACCTGGTGCTCGAGGCGTTCATCGCGGTGCACACCGCCTTCCCCCGGTTCGTCCGCAGCGGCAGTGCACTCAACGCCGTGCGGCTGCTCGTCGAACTGCTGGCCGACGACGCCGCGGTGCGCACCGCGGGCCCGACTCCCCTGGCCCGCGCCCTGGTCGCATGCGCGTCGGCGCGCACACCCAGGGGTGCGCTCGCCGCGGGCGGGCCCACCACGGTGCTGCGGGTGCAGCGGCTGGCCGGCCGGCCCAACAGCCTGCTGCTGGCGCTGGCCGCCTACGCCGCCGCCGCGGCGGTCCTCGTCCTGCCCACCATCGCGGTCGCCGTGCCCTGGCTCACCGAGTTGCACCGGCTGTTCTTCGGCTGACGTTCCCGCACAACAAAATCCGACAACTGAAAGGCGACCG
Source organism: Mycobacterium sp. (assembly GCA_020438785.1). Lineage (GTDB taxonomy): Bacteria > Actinomycetota > Actinomycetes > Mycobacteriales > Mycobacteriaceae > Mycobacterium. The sequence continues at coordinate 3,741 of JAGQTW010000416.1, forward strand.
ATGAGCTCGTCGCAGACGCCAAGCACCAACGGCACCGCGCAGATCGGCGTCACCGGACTGGCGGTGATGGGCTCCAACATCGCCCGCAACTTCGCCCGGCACGGCTACACCGTCGCGCTGCACAACCGCTCCGTAGCCAAGACCGACGCCCTGCTCGAACAGCACGGTTCGGAGGGCAAGTTCGTGCGCTCGGAGACCATCGCCGAGTTCCTCGCCGCGCTCGAGAAGCCGCGCCGGGTGCTCATCATGGTCAAGGCCGGCGAGCCCACCGACGCGGTGATCAACGAGCTCGCCGACGCCATGGAGCCCGGCGACATCATCATCGACGGTGGTAACGCCCTCTACACCGACACCATCCGGCGCGAGAAGGCCATCCGCGAACGCGGCCTGCACTTCGTCGGCGCCGGCATCTCCGGCGGCGAGGAGGGCGC
>JAGQTW010000417.1 GCA_020438785.1 Mycobacterium sp.
GGACGTCGTTCAACCAGTCCTGGCGTGGCGGGATCTCCCGCATCCTCGGCCACGACGCCGGATACGGCCCGCTGGTGCTGGCCGCGATCGCGGTGTCGGCGGTGCTGGCCGCGCTGGCGTGGCGGGCCCTGGGCACCGACGCCGTCCGCGACCGGCTCGGCTCATTGCTGGTGGTGCAGTTGTTCGGGCTGCTGATCTCGCCGATCTCGTGGACCCACCACTGGGTGTGGTTGCTGCCGTTGATGATCTGGCTCATCCACGGTCCGTGGCGGGCCCGGCCCGGCGCCCGGCTGCTCGGCTGGGGCTGGCTGGGGCTCACCCTCGTCGGGGTGCCGTGGCTGCTGAGCTTCGCCCAGCCGACGATCTGGCGGATCGACCGCCCGTGGTATCTGGCCTGGGCCGGGCTGATCTACATCGTGGCGACGTTGGGCACTCTGGGCTGGATCGCCGCTAGCGGTCGGAGAGAACCGCGTTGATCTGAGCGGCCAGCGCGACGTCCTTGTCGGTGATGCCGCCCTCGGAATGCGTCACCAGCGCGAAGCTGACTGTCCGCCAACGAATGTCGATATCGGGGTGATGGTCGGCGCGTTCGGCGAGTTCGGCCACCCGGCCCACCGCGTCGATGCCGTTGAGGAAGGACGGAAAGGTCACCGACCGGCGCAGGGCGCCGTCGGCGCGTTCCCAGCCGTCGAGCTTCTCGGCCGCGGCGTCCACCTGCTCATCGGTCAACACGGGCATCGGCGACCACCTCCCTTCCCGCACCGGACGTCGTCATCAGCACCCCCAGGACGGCGGCGATCAGCAACAGCGCCGGAACGTCTCCCCACAGATGGCCGAGGTGGCCGTGGCCGAACGACTGCACGGTCATGATCGCGGCGTGGACGACGCTGGACCACACGGTGAACCAGATCAGGCTGACGTTGGCGGCGGGGTCGCGCGCGGCGTTGATCAGGAAGACCCCGAGCGTCGCGTAGACACCGACGATCATCATGAAGTACTGCGATTCATGCGGAGCCCCGTGATGCCAGATCCACCCCGACGGCCACACCACGGCGATCGGATAGACCAGCAGCATGAGAACACCGAAGAAGACCAGGGCGATGCGGAGATACCGATAGGACGGCCGGTCCGAGACGGACATGGACGCCTCCCCTCGTGGGCGTAGGAATCCAGTCTAGGAGCGGGCGCCGCCGCGGCCAAGACCCCGAGCACGTCCTCGTATACCGTCCTACGCCATGGCCACCCAGATCGTCGTCGCCGGCGCACTGATCGCCGACGCGGCACTGCTGGTCGCCCAGCGCCAGCGCCCACCCGAACTGGCCGGGCTATGGGAGCTTCCGGGTGGCAAGGTAGCGGCCGGCGAGGGCGAAGCCGACGCCCTGGTGCGCGAACTCCGCGAGGAACTCGGCGTCGACGTCGTGGTGGGGGAGCGAATCGGCGACGATGTGCCGATCGGGGAATCGCTCGTGCTGCGGGCCTATCTCGTGGCCCACACCGGCGGCACGCTGCATCCGCACGACCACCGCGCGCTGCGCTGGGTCGGCGCCGCCGAACTGTCCGACCTGCCGTGGGTGCCCGCCGACCGGGCGTGGCTGCCGGAGCTTGCGAAACGCCTTGGGGCGTGAGCGTCCCGCCCTATGATCTCAGGCGTGTCCACGGACGTCATGCCCGACGTCGATCTGACCGACGGCCGGTTCTACGCCAGCGGTGCCGCCCGCGAGGCCTACCGCTGGATGCGTGCCAACCAGCCGGTGTTCCGCGACCGGAACGGGCTGGCCGCGGCCGCCACCTACCGCGCGGTGATCGACGCCGAACGCCATCCCGAGTTGTTCTCCAACGCCGGCGGCATCCGGCCCAGTACCCCGCCGCTGCCGCACATGATCGATATGGACGACCCGGCGCATCTGCTGCGCCGCAAGCTGGTCAATGCCGGTTTCACCCGCAAGCAGGTCAAAGACAAGACGAGATCGATTGCGGCGCTGTGTGACACGCTGATCGACGCGGTGTGCGAGCGCGGCCACTGCGACTTCGTCCGCGACCTGGCCGCCCCGCTGCCGATGGCCGTCATCGGCGACATGCTCGGGGTGGCGCCCGAGGACCGCGCCACCCTGCTTGCCTGGTCGGACGATCTGGTGGTGGCGCTGAGTTCAACGGCCTCGGAAGAGACACTCGCCGCCTCGGTCGCCGCACTGTTGGCCTACAACGAGTTCATGGCGGCCACCATCGAGCGACGCCGCGGAGAGCCGACCGACGACCTGGTCAGTGTGCTGATCGCCGCCGAGGTCGACGGCGAACGGCTCACCGACGAGCAGATCACCTCCGAGACGCTGCTGATCCTCATCGGCGGCGACGAGACCACCCGCCACACCCTCTCCGGGGGTACCGCCGAACTGACCCGGCATCCCGAGCAGTGGCACGCGCTGCGCGCCGACCTCGATCTGCTGCCCGGCGCCGTCGAGGAGATGCTGCGCTGGACCTCGCCGATCAAGAACATGTGCCGGACGTTGACCGCCGACAACGACTTTCACGGCACCGCGCTGCATGCCGGTGAGAAGATCATGCTGCTGTTCGAGTCGGCCAACTTCGACGAGACGGTGTTCGGGGATCCCGACGTGTTCCGGATCGACCGCAATCCCAACAACCACGTGACGTTCGGCTTCGGCACGCACTTCTGCCTGGGCAACCAGCTGGCCCGCCTCGAACTCACCACCATGACCAGCCGCGTGCTGGAGCGACTGCCGGACCTCCGGCTGGTCGAGGGCGCCGAACTGCCGCTACGCCCGGCCAACTTCGTCAGCGGGCTGGAGGCCATGCCGGTCGAGTTCACCCCGACCGCACCGGTCAACAGCTGAGACCGTGGCTGTCCTGCGGTTCATCTGGCAGCGCGTCCTGGCGTTCGACCGGGTAGGCTCGCGTATACCGCAGCTGGTCCAGATCTGGCTCGTGGAAATGTTTTTCGCGCTGCCGCTGGCATTCTTCATCGGCAAGTCCATCGACATCCGCGGTGCCTTCGGGGTGCCGGGCACCGGCGAGAAACTGGACGGAACGTTCTGGGGAGCGCTGGTGGTCGCGCTGATCGCCGGCTTCTTCTTCGTGCGCTCCCTGGTCAAACCCCGCCTCGTCGAGGGTTCCTGGGCGCCGGTGGTCAAGGCCGACGTCGGCGATTTCACCGTGTTCGGCAGCAACGAGCGGGCCCGGGTGAACTACGTATACCTCACCAGCCATCCGTCCTATGCGCTGCTGCTGCTGATCACCGCGCCCATCCCCGCCGTGATGGCCCTGGCCACGATCAATCAGGGCGACAGCACCTTCTACTGGCGCATCACCGGCATCGTCGGCCTGATCATCCTGGCCTGCATGGCGCTGGCGCGGATATTGGCTTGGTACGTCTTCCGATTCGGCCGCAAGCAACTCGACTACCAACTGGCCGGGCTGCCGGTCTCGCCGCGCAGGCTGGGCTGGGAGATCGCCTGGAAACCGGTGCTGATGCTGGTGGTGATGATGTACGCCATCGTGTGCATCCCGCTGGCCTGGATGAGGATCAACGAACAGATCCGCATCAACCGACTACCGGAGGTCACCGTCGCCGACGCCGACGGCCACCTCGGGGACTACCGGCGGGTGCAGGGCCGGGTGGACGGTGAGCCGGTCTACTGGGCGCCAAACGGCACCGGCCGCGGCGGCAACAACTACGCCGGCGCCGGCGTGCTGATCGACCTCGACACCGGTGGCCAGGCGTTGCTGCTGGCCGAGTCGATGGCGGTGCCGGACTTCCGAGGAGTGATGAAGCACGTCGAGAACGGCCGACTCAGTGCCACCGGCAAGGTGATCGACCAGGTCACCGACGACCAGCGGCAGTACTACGGCTTCGATCCCGACGCGTTCGGCCGGCCCCCGGAGGGGGGCCGGGTGATGGTCCTGCTGTCCTATCCCTAGGAGACGCGAATCATGTTTGCGCTGAGGCTGATCGGGGCGATGGCACTGGCCGGCGCGTTGTGCGCGGCGGCCCCCGCCGTCGCCGAGCCGTACCCGGTCGCCGACGGCAACTACACCAGCGCCGCCGACCCCGGGTGGATCTTCTTCCTCTCCCCGCGCGGGTACGGCGGCGTCCGCGACGGACAGGCCGTCAACCAATTCGGTTGCGGCATCGGCCCGGACGGGACGGTCGGCTGCGACGCGGTGCCGGATCCGGACAACGCTGGCTACGACCCGCGAAGCGTGGTGCCGCCCGGCACCAACCAGACCGTCGCCGCCCCGGACCTCCCGGGGGAGTACCGGCACTCCGACACGCTGACCTTCACCCGTGACGTCGACGTGCTGCCCGAGGGTCACCAACTGGTCAACGGCGCCGCGTCCTGCCTGGTGGGCTTTCAGGGCTCGGTCAGTTGCAGCACCGGCGCGCACGGCTTCACCCACTACAGCATCTTCGGCAACACCCACTGAGACGAGGAGATCGACGATGGCGGCCAGATCCATCTTCTGCATCGCGGGCATGCTGATCGCCCTCGGCCCGGCGCCGATGGCAGCCGCGGACTGCATGGTGGTGGCGGCCGGTCCCAGCACCATCGACGGGATATTCGCCGAAATCCCAGGTTTCACCGTCACCCCCGGCTGCCCCGCCATCGGCTCGCCGTTCACCGGCACCGACATGACCGCGGCGTCGGCCGCCGCGATCGACCGCGACGGGGACAGCGTGCTGACCGTGTTCGCCGGACAACTGGCCATCGGCAGCGGTGCGGACTTCATCGACAACACGTTCCTGGCCGCGGTCGACGGCACGGCCGCCGACACCCAGACCGTCGGTGGCTACCCGGTGACCTACTTCAACATCCCGCGACTGACCGACGGCTACGCCTATGCCGCCGGACCGACCGTCGTCATCGCCTACGACACCGCGAGCCGGCAGGCCCGGGACGCGGTCCGCGAGGTGCTGCCCACCCTGTTGGGGCGGGTCCAACCCCACTGAGCCGCGCCGCCGCCGGTTGCGCCGTTTTCACAAACCGGGCACCTCGCTGAGACACTTACCGGCGTGTCAGAGGACTCCCGCCCCGATTTCCGCAACGTCGCCATCGTCGCGCACGTCGACCACGGCAAGA
>JAGQTW010000418.1 GCA_020438785.1 Mycobacterium sp.
CCGTCGGTGGAGCCGTTGTCGGCGATGACCACCGTCACCGGCCGGTCGGTCGCCACGGTCAGCGAGGACAGGAAGCGGTCCAGGTGTGAGCCCGGCGAGTAGGTCACCGTGACCACGGGCAGGGGACGCTCGTCGCTCAACGCGGTGTGTCTTCGACAGGGACGGCGAGCGCCGCGGCCAGGGCGTCCCGCCACGGGCGCAACGGGGTCAGGCCGGCCCGGACCGACAGTTCCATCGACATCGCGGAGTACACCGGGCGCCGCGCCGGGCGCGGAAACGCGTCGGTGCTCACCGCGCGCACCCGTTCGGGATCTTCGCCGAGTTCGGCGAACGTCGCCCGGGCCAGTTCCCAGCGGCTGACCGCGCCGTCGTTCACGGCGTGCAGGATCGGTTCGCGGATGCGCTCCTCACCGGCCTCGAACAGCGCGTTCACCAGGTCCTTCGCGTAGGTGGGCGAGCCGGTCTGGTCGTCGACCACGTCGATCTCTCGGTCGGTGGCGGCCAGCCGGCGCATCACGGCCACGAAGTCGTTGCCGCCACCACCGGTGTACACCCAGGAGGTGCGCACGACCTTGGCGTCCGGCATCGCGGCCAGCACGGCCAGTTCACCGGCCAGCTTGCTCTTGCCGTAGACACCCAGCGGATTGGTCGCGTCGCCGACCTCGTAGCGGCGGTGCTGCTCGCCGCCGAAGACGTAGTCGGTGGACACGTGCACCAGCCTCGCCCCGGCGCGCGCACAGGCGTGGGCGATGTTCTCCGGGCCGGTGGCGTTGATGGCGTAGGCGGCGTCCGGTTCGGCCTCGGCGGCGTCGACGTTGGTGAACGCCGCGCAGTTCACCACCAGGTCGTCCGCCGCGATGAACCGCTCGGCGGCCGCCGGGTCGGTGATATCCCACTGTCGGTGGGTCAACGCGCGCACTTCCCAGCCCCGACGGGCGGCCTCACCTGCGAGAAAGCCGCCCACCTGACCGCCGGCGCCGGTGATCACGATCCGCTCAGCCATGACGACGAGTCTGGCACGCCGGTTTCGGCTACCGGGTATGCGCCCACCTCGCAAGTAGCCTGGGCTGATGCCAGCCGAGACCGAAGTGACGCCTGTGACCGGTCCGCGGCGGGTGGGCCGGACCGTGATGGCGCTGTTCGCCGTGGTGGTGATGCTGGGCACCGGGGTGGCCTGGGGCAAGATCCGGGGCTTCGAAGGCGGGATCTTCCACTTCAGTTCCGCCGCCCTCGGCGGCGGCGGTCAGGACGGCGCGATCGACATCCTGCTGGTCGGCATGGACAGCCGCACGGACGCGCACGGCAACCCGCTGTCGGCGGAGGAACTGGCCGCGCTGCACGCCGGCGACGACGTCTCGACCAACACCGACACGATCATCCTGGTACGCATCCCCAACAACGGGCGCTCGGCGACCGCTATCTCGATTCCGCGCGACTCCTACGTCGAGGCGCCCGGGCTCGGCAAGACGAAGATCAACGGTGTCTACGGCCAGGTGAAGCTCGACAAGATGAAGGAACTCGTCGAGAACCAGGGCATGGACCCCACCGAGGCCGAGCCCAAGGCCACCGAGGCCGGCCGCGAGGCGCTGATCAAGACCGTCGCCGACCTCACCGGCGTCACGGTCGACCACTACGCGGAGATCGGCCTGCTTGGCTTCGCCCTGATCACCGATGCCCTCGGCGGCGTGAACGTATGCCTGAAAGAGGCCGTCTACGAACCGCTTTCCGGGGCCGACTTTCCGGCCGGCTGGCAGAAGCTGGACGGCCCGCAGGCGCTGAGCTTCGTCCGCCAGCGCCACGACCTGCCGCGCGGCGACCTCGACCGGGTGGTGCGTCAGCAGGTGGTGATGGCTCAGCTTGCGCACCAGGTGATTTCGGGCAGGACGCTGACCAGCCCGGCCACCATGAGCAAGCTCGAGGACGCCATCCAGCGTTCGGTGGTGCTCTCGTCGGGCTGGGACATCATGGATTTCATCAAGCAGCTCGAGCATCTCGCCGGCGGCAACGTCGCGTTCGCCACCATCCCGGTGGTCGACGAGGCCGGCTGGAGCGACGACGGCATGCAG
>JAGQTW010000419.1 GCA_020438785.1 Mycobacterium sp.
CATCGCGGCGAAGGCCTCGTTGATCTCGAACAGGTCCACGTCGGCAAGTGAAAGCCCGGCGCGGGCAAGCGCTTTGGGGATCGCCTCGACCGGGGCCAGTCCGGTCTCGGCGGGGTCGACACCGACCGAGGCCCAGGACAGCACGGTACCCAGAGCCGGCAGCCCGAGGGTGTCGCTGGCGATCGTGAGCGCGGCCGCGGCGTCGTTGCCTCCGCAGGCGTTGCCCGCGGTGATCGAGAAGCCCTCGATCTCCGGGTGCAGCGGCTTGAGCGACGAGAGCTTCTCCAGGGTGGTGTCGCGGCGCGGATGCTCGTCGGTGTCGAACAGACCGTGCGGGGTGTCGATCGGGACGATCTCCTGCTTGAAGCGCCCCTCGTCGATCGCGGCGATCGCGTTGCGGTGTGAGCGCAGCGCCCAGGCATCCATCTCCTCGCGGCTGACCCCGGCCCGCACCGCGGCGTTCCAGCCGACTGTGATGGACATGTCCATGTTCGGGGCGTCCGGCCGGTCGGGGTGTGTCGGCGGGAACCAGTCGACGAACTCCTCACCGGCACGCCGCTTGAACCGCGGGGAACTCGACGCGGAGTTCACTCCCCCGGCGATCACCAACCGGTCCATCCCGGCCCGGATGCTCGCGGCCGCGCCCTGCACCGCGGCGAGTCCGGCGGCGCAGTGCCGGTTGGTGGCCAGCCCGGGCACCGAGGTCAGTCCGGCGGTGATCGCGGCATGGCGGGCGACCACGCCGCCGCCGTAGAGGCCCTCGCCGAGGATCAGATCGTCGATATCGGCCCGGTCGACGTGCGAGTCGAGCTCGGTCACCGTGGCTCCGACGATGTGGTCGGCCAGCTGATAGGCGTCGGTGTCGCGCAGCGTGCCCTTCACCGCCGTGCCGATCGGGGTGCGCAGGGCCGAGACGATGACTGCTTCGGGCACGGCTTCTCCTCGTTCGTTGACCGGACACCGGCGATATGAGAATACTATTCTCTCAAGTAGAGAGTGTCAGTTGCAAGAAGGGTAACGCGTATGCAGATCAGTGGGAGTTCCGCCGTCGTCTTCGGCGGTGCGGGCGGCCTCGGTGAGGCGACCGTGCGACGGCTGCACGGTGCGGGCGTTCAGGTCGTGATCGCCGACCTCGCCGACGACAAGGGCAAGGAACTCGCCGCCGAGCTGGGCGTCCCCTACGTGCGCACCGACGTCACCAGCGATGACGACGTCAACGCGGCGATCGCCGCGGCCGAGGCACTCGGGCCGTTCCGGATCTCGGTGGACACCCACGGCGGGCCGGCCGGCGGTGGCCGGCTGGTGGGCAAGGACGGCTCGCCGATGGAGATGGAGGCCTTCACCAAGACCATCACCTACTACCTGACCGCGGTGTTCAACGTCATGCGTCACGCGGCGGCGGCCATGGCACGCCAGGAACCCGACGACAACGGTGCCCGCGGCGTCATCATCAACACCGCCTCGATCGCGGCGTTCGAGGGACAGATCGGCCAGCTGCCGTACTCGGCGGCCAAGGGCGGCGTGGTCGGCATGACACTCGTTGCGGCGCGCGATCTTTCGCCGCTGGGCATCCGGGTGATGTCGATCGCCCCCGGCACCATCAACACACCCGCCTACGGCAAGGCCGCCGACCAATTGGAGGCCTACTGGGGTCCGCAGGTGCCCTTCCCCAAGCGGATGGGACGCTCGGACGAATACGGCAGGCTGGCGCTGTCGATCGCCGAGAACGACTACCTCAACGGCGAGACCATCCGACTGGACGGCGCCCTGCGCTTCCCGCCGAAGTAACGTCCTTGCCGGCGAGGGAACGCTACTTCTTGGCGATCAGGCCGTCGACGATCCGGTTGAAGTCGGCGGTGCCGAATGACACGTACTCCGCCAGGTTGGCGTAGTCCAGAGAGGCCATCACCGACTTCTCCAGCTGGATGTTCATCAGCCGCTTGGTGGCCTCGACCGCCTGCTGTGGCAATTCGATGAGCTTCTTCGCGCAGGCGATCGCCTCGGACAGTGGTTCGGCGACAAGGTGATTCGCCAGCCCGAGTGCCACCGCGCGCTCGGCCTTGATGCGCACGCCCGTGAGGGCGAACTCCTTGGCGTGCAGCAGACTAATCTGCGATCCCCACACCAGCGGACCCCCGTCGGCGGCGACCAGGCCGATCTGCACGTGCGGGTCGGCGAAGAACGCCGACTCGGCCATGTAGACGACGTCGGACAGCGCGGCCAGGCTGCAGCCCAGCCCGACCGCCGGTCCGTTCACGGCCGCGATCACCGGGATGCGGCAGCGAACCATGCCGATCACCAGATCACGACCGTGCTTGATCGTCTTCTGCCGCAACGCTTCGTCCCTGCGCAGTTCGTTGAGGTAGTTGAAGTCGCCGCCCGCCGAGAACGCCCGCCCGGCGCCGGTGATGACGGCGGCTCGCGCGGTGGCATCCTCGTTGAGTGCCTCCCAGACCCGGGCCAGTCCCACGTGCAGTGGGTCGTTGACGGCGTTCAGCTCGTCCGGACGGTTCAGCGTGATGATGCGCAGCTGACCGTCGGCCGTGACGTCGACTTCGTCGGGCATGTCGTACATCTAGTTCCCCAATCCGAGAATTCTGCCGGCAATGATGTTCTTCTGAATCTGTGAGGTGCCGCCCATCACGCTCTGCGCGCGGCTGTACATGTAGGCGCCGAACATCTCGTCGTCGTCGGTGCCGACGGTGGCCAGCGCCGCGTGCCCGACCGACTGTTCGGTCCACGTCATCAGCAGCTTGTCCAGCGAGCCGTCCGGGCCGTGTTTGATGCCGTCGAGTTGCTCGGAGAGCCGGCGCCGCACGTGCAGGCGCAGCATCTCGGTCTGCACCCAGGCCCATGACAGCTCGTCGGGCACCTCGCCGTCGACGCGGGCGGCCAGCTGCCGCACCAGCTTTCCGTAGCGCGCCGAGAAGCCCAGGGTCGAGGGCTCACGCTCGTGGCTGACCACCGTCATCGCCAGCTTCCAGCCGTCGCCGGGGGCGCCGACCAGGTTCGCGGCGGGAACCCGCGCGCCGTCGAACTCGACCTGGCCGAATTCCTTGGTGACACCGCTGATCATCTTCAGCGGGCGCTGCACGATGCCGGGCTGGTGCATCGAGACGATGAACGCCGAAATCCCCTTGTGCTTCGGAACGTCCTTGTCGGTGCGGGCCAGCACCAGGCACCAGTCGGCGCAATCGGAGTAGCTGGTCCAGATCTTGTGGCCGTTGATGATGTAGTCGTCGCCGTCGCGGGTGGCCGTGGTCGTCAGCGAGGCCAGGTCGGAACCGGCGCCGGGCTCCGAGAAGCCCTGGCACCAGCGTTCGCTGCCGTTGATCATGCCGGGCAGGAATCGCTCGCGGATCTCCTCGCCGGCGTGCGCGCTGAATCCCACCACCAGGTAGCCCAGGCTGGGCCGGGCCGGAGCGCCCGCCTTGGCGATCTCCTCGTCGACGATCACGTCGTACACCGGCGGGAGACCCTGACCGCCATACTGTTTCGGCCACGACGTGCCGAAGAAGCCGGCGGCATACAGCGCCCGATGCCAGTCCCCCGCCTTGGCCCAGTAGGCGTCACCCGACGTCGGGAACTTGCCCTTCTGCTCGGTCAGCCAGCCGCGCAACCGGTCCCGGAAGGCGGCCTCCTCCACGGAGTCACGAAAGTCCAATGCTCAACTCCTTCAAATCCTTCAAGGTCACCGGCCACGTCTCGGTGGCGGCCAGCACCCGGCGCAGGTAGATGTGCGCCAGGCACTCCCAGGTGTTGCCGATGCCGCCGTGGACCTGGATCGACGTCTCACACACCGTCAAGGCGGCACGCGCGCAGTAGATCTTGGCCACCCGGGCGGCTTCGACGGCGTGTGGGCCGGGCAGTTCGTCCACGGCCCACGCCGCATGCCGCAGCACGCTGATCGAACCCTCGATGAGCGCCAGACCTTCGGCGAGAAGATGGGCGACCGCCTGGTACGACCCGATCGGGGCGCCGTACTGCTCGCGGACCTTGGCGTACTCGGTGGCCAGCGCGTGGGTGCCGCGGGCCGCGCCCACCAGTTCCGCACAGGTGATCGTCAGCGCGAGCGCGTACCACCGCTCGGCCTCCTCCTCGCCCAGTTCGGCGAGCTCGGGCGGTGACTCGACCGCTCCGGCAAGGCTTCCGGTGAGGTCGACCGACGCGTGGCCGGACGCCGCAGGCCGCACCGTGCGGCCGACCAACCGGGAGAGGTCGTCGGCGAGCACCGGCCCGGCGAAGGGCACATCGACGAGCCCGCGGGCGAACTCCTCGGCGACGATGGCGACCTCGACGCCGGATGCCTCGTCGGTGCGCAGGGATCGCCAGCCGGTCGAATCGACCGTCTTCTCCAGCCGGGCGCGCCGCGTCTCGTCGTCGAGGTCGGCGACCGACCCGGGCCCCAGGTCGTCGGCCAGCCTGGCCGCGGCGTCACGCAACTGTTGCTGCTCAGTGGTCAGACGGACATCCATACCGCTCCTTCAGAACTCGCCGCAGGGCCTTGCCCGACGGCAGGCGTGGGATCTCGGGGACGAAGACGATGTCGCGCGGGCGCTTGTAGGACGCCAGCCGGTCGGCGAGCAGGGCGGCCAACTCGTCGGCGGAGATCGGCTTGTCGGCCGCAACCGCGGCGATCACCGCCTCGCCGTTGATGCCGTCGGGGACGCCGAACACCGCGCAGTCCCGGACGGCCGGATGGCCGTGCAGGACCGCCTCGATCTCGGCGGGCGCCACCTGGAAGCCGCGCACCTTGACCATCTCCTTGAGCCGGTCGGTGATCCGCAGAAAGCCGTCCTCGTCGAGGTGACCGATGTCGCCGGTGCGGTACCAGCCGCCGGTGAACGGGTTTTCGCTGTCGGGCAGGTAACCAGCCATCGCAGACTCCGAGCGCACCTGGATCTCACCGGGCACACCGGCGACGACCGGCCGGCCGGTCTCGATGTCGACGATGCGGACTTCCACCCCGGGAACCGGACGGCCGACGGTGTCCAGCCGCGGCTGATCCAGTGGGCAGCAGGCGATGACGGGCACCTCACTGGTGCCGTACGCGGAGACCCAGCCGACGCCGGTGCGCCGGGTCACCTCCTCGGCCACGCTTTCGGTGACCGGGGTGGCGCACCACATGATGTAGCGCAGCGACGAGAGGTCGTGGCCCTCCAAGTGCGGATGCGAGGCGATCGCCAGGGCGATCGGCGCGACCGCCATCTCGATGGTGATGCGGTCGCGGGCGATGTGCCGCAACATCACGTCGATGTCGAACCGGCGATGCAGCCGCATCCAGGCGCCGGCCTGCAGCACGGTGGCGATGTTGAGCAGGCCGAGGATGTGCGAGGGCGGGGTGACGATCTGCATGCGATCGGCCGCGGTCAGCTGCAGGGCGTCACGCCAGTGCCGCACCCCGGCGGCGAAGGACCGGTGGGTGTGGCGGACCGCCTTGGGCAGGCCGGTGGTGCCGGAGCTGAAAACCAGGACCGCGTCGGCGTCGGGATCGGACGCCCCAACGCGGGGCTCGGCGGGGGCGATCGGCTCGTCGAGGTGCAGCATCGGCATCAGGTCGGCGAGCACCGGGGAGTCGCCGACCGCGTGGGTGGCGCCGCTGAGGGCCACGGCCGCGCTGACCTCGGCGGGCTTCCAGGCCGGGCTGATCAGCACCGCCGACGCGCCCAGCCGCCAGATGGCCTGGACCGCGAACACGAACTCGGGCCGGTTCGACGACATCACCGCCACCCGGTGTCCCCGGCCCACGCCGCGGTCGGCGAGGATGCGTGCCAGTCCGGCGGAGAGGGCGTCGAGCTGCGATCGTGTGTAGGTGAGGTCGTCGAAGGCGAGCACCGGCGCGTCGGTCACGCTGCGCTCCGCTCGCACATGGTCAGTGATAATCCCATCGACAGATCCGACGACGAGAACATACTATCGTCAGTAGAGAATTGTATTCTCGTCTGGGTAGAATGACAATGCGCCAACCGGAGGGAGAAACGTGCATGACCTTGGACAGCGGGACCCGGTGCGCGGTGTCTGACTCCGCGGATACCGTCGCGGGCGGCACGGTGACGATCACGCTGGACGGCAAGACTGTGAGCGTGCCGTTGAACGCCAAGGAGACGCTGCTGGAAAGCGCCCGCCGCGGGGGGTTGGTTCCGCCGTACAGTTGTGAGGCAGGCAACTGCGGCACCTGCATCGCGACGGTCAAAGAGGGCAAGGTCACGATGCGCCTGAACAAGGTGCTCTCCGACGAGGAGATCGAAGAGGGACTGGTGCTCACCTGTCAGGGCATGCCCGAGACGACGGTGGTCGTCGACTACGACGACTGATCCGCACCGAACTCGTCGAGCGCCGGAGCCGGCCGGTACTCGGGATCGTATCCGGCGACCTTGATCGGGCCGGCGACCAACCGGAACTCCCCCGCCGACACCACGACCTCCGGGGTGGCGTCGAGCGCCTCGGGAAGTGACCAGACCGCCGACACCGGAATGCCGAGCGGCCGCAGCCGGGCCTCCCAGCTCACCGCGGTGTCGGTGGCGAGCGCCTTGGTCACCACGGCCAGCACCTCGTCGCGGTGCGCCGACCGTTCCGCCATGGTCGGGAAGCCCTCGATACCGGCCTCGGCGGCGAAGGACTTCCAGAAGCCGTCATGGGTGATGAAGAGTGCGAGGTGCCCGTCGGCGGTCGGAAACAGTTGCGCCGGAACGTAGAACGAGTGCGCCCCGAACGGATGTCTGCGCGGGTGGACGCCGTCGTTGAGGTAGGCCGAGGCCTTGTAGTTCAGCTGCGAGAGCATCACGTCGCGCAGCGAGACGTCCACCTGACCGCCGTCACCGGAGACGATCATGGCCAGCAGACCCAGCGCCGCGGTGAGCGCTGTGGAGTTGTCCACCGACGAGTAGCCGGGCAGCGTCGGCGGGTCGTCGGGATCGCCGGTCATCGCGGCCACCCCGGTGGCGGCCTGGATGACGTAGTCGAACGCCGGGTAGTCGCCACCGTCGAGGCCGAATCCGGTGATCGCCACACAGACGATGCGGTCGTTGTGCTTACGCAGCGTGTCGTAGGTCAGGCCGAGCTTCTTGATCACCGACGGCTTCATGTTGACCAGCACCGCGTGGGATTCCGCGACGAGCTCGCCGAGGCGGCGTTGCCCCGCCTCAGAATTGAGGTCCAGGGCGATGCTGCGCTTGTTGCGGTTGAGGCTGGCGAAATAGCTGTCGCCGACCTGCCGGGAGATCTCACCGCCGGGCGGCTCGACCTTGATCACCTCGGCCCCGAGGTCGGCCAGCATCATGGTGGCGTACGGGCCCGCCAGCATGGTGCCGACCTCGAGGATGCGGATGCCGGCCAACGGCCCTTTCATCGGATCTCGGCGGCCAGCTGCGAGATCACCTCGCGGGTACGGTATTTGGAGGCGATCAGCTCGTCGCGCGTCTCGCCGATGGGAAGCAGCCGGACCGACAGGTCGGTCACCCCGGCGTCGGCGAAGGCGCGGAATCGCGCCAGGATGGCTCCTTCGTCCCCGGCCGCCGTCAGGTCCCCGACGTCGCGGGCATCGCCGCGATCGAGCAGCCGCTGGTAGTTCGGCGAGGTCTCCGCCTCGGCCAGAATGCGGTTGGCCCGGGCCTTGGCGGCCTCGATCTCGGTGTTCGCGCAGAGGCAGACCGGGATACCGGCGACGATGCGGGGGGCCTTGCGGCCGGCATTCTCGGCTGCCTTGGTGATCTTGGGCGCGATGTGATCGCCGATCGCGCGCTCGTCGGCCATCCACAGCACGGTGCCGTCGGTCAGTTCACCGGCGATCTGCAGCATCACCGGGCCCAAGGCAGCCACCAGCACCGGCATCGGCGAATCCGCGCCCAGCACGGTCGGATTGTGGACGGTGAAGTTGTCGTTCTCGACGTCGACGTCACCCGGGCCGGCCAGCGCGGCGTTGAGCACCTCGAGGTAGTCGCGGGTGTAGGCGGCCGGCTTCTCGTACGGGACCCCGAGCATGTCCCGGACGATCCAGTGATGCGACGGCCCGACCCCCAGGGCGAGTCGTCCGCCGGCACCGGCGTGGACGGACAACGCCTGGCGGGCCAGCGCGACGGGATGCTGGGCCTGCAGCGGCACCACCGCGGTGCCGAGTTCGATGCGGCTGGTCCGATTGCCCATCAGCGACACCATGGTCAGCGCGTCGAAGTCGTTGGGCACCTGCGGCATCCACGCGGTGTCGAAACCGGCCGACTCGGCCCACTCGATGTCCTCGAGGAACTTCTTGACCTTGCGGGCCATGTCGCCGCGCTCGGCGCCGATCATCACACCGAGTCTCATACCGACTCGCCCGCCTTCTCGGTCAGCGCACGGACGTCGCGGACGAGGTCGTCCAGCGAGGTCCCGGTCGGAAACACCGCGGCCGCGCCGACTTCGAACAGCTTGGCCACGTCACCCTGGGGAATCGTGCCGCCGACGATCACGGCGATGTCACCGGCGTCGGCCTGCCGCAGTGCGTCGACGGTGCGCTTGGTCAGCGCGATGTGCGCGCCGGACAGGATGGACAGCCCGACCACGGCGACGTCCTCCTGCAGTGCGATCGACACGATGTCCTCGATGCGCTGCCGAATCCCGGTGTAGATCACCTCGAAGCCGGCATCCCGCAGCGCGCGCGCCACGATCTTCGCGCCGCGGTCGTGCCCGTCGAGTCCGGGCTTGGCGACAAGGATGCGTGCGGTCATCGCTGGAGCCATCTCTTCTTCGCGCAAGCGCT
>JAGQTW010000420.1 GCA_020438785.1 Mycobacterium sp.
TGTTCATGCAGATGCCGTGGCGCACCGAGATCATCGAGGGCTTGCTGGGCGCCGATCTGGTCGGGTTCCACCTTCCGGGCGGGGCGCAGAACTTCCTGTTCCTGTCGCGACGGTTGGTGGGCGCCAACACCTCTCGGGCCTCCGTCGGTGTGCGATCGCGGTTCGGCGAGGTACAGGTGGGGTTCCGCCGGGTGAAGGTCGGCGCGTTCCCCATCTCGATCGACTCCGCCGAACTCGACGGCAAGGCGCGTAACCGCGATATCCGCCGCCGGGCCCGCGAGATTCGCGCGGAACTGGGCGATCCGCGCAAGATCCTGCTGGGCGTCGACCGATTGGACTACACCAAGGGCATCGACGTTCGGCTGAAGGCGTTTTCGGAGTTGCTCGCCGAGGGGCGGGTGAAGCGCGACGACACTGTGCTGGTGCAGTTGGCGACACCGAGCCGGGAACGGGTGGACAGCTATCGCATCCTGCGCAATGACATCGAGCAACAGGTCGGCCACATCAATGGCGAGTTCGGGGAGGTGGGCCATCCCGTCGTGCATTACCTGCATCGACCGGTCCCGCGCGACGAGCTGATCGCGTTCTTCGTCGCCAGCGACGTGATGCTGGTGACGCCCTTGCGCGACGGGATGAACCTGGTGGCCAAGGAATACGTCGCCTGCCGCAGCGACCTCGGCGGCGCGCTGGTGCTCAGCGAGTTCACCGGCGCCGCAGCCGAATTGCGCCAGGCCTACCTGACCAATCCGCATGACCTGGAGGGCGTCAAGGACGCTATCGAGGCGGCGCTGAACCAGACTCCCGATGAAGGCCGGCGGCGGATGCGGGCCCTGCGCCGGCAGGTGCTGGCCCACGATGTCGACCGGTGGGCCCGCTCGTTCCTGGACGCCCTGGCCGACACCAAGACGGACAACGGTTGATTCGGGCTCAGTCGCCCATCAGCCCCATCACGCCGAACGTCCGCTCCGGATCCCGCTCCGCAAAGTATTCCGCCATTGACGACGCCAGCCCGGACGGGTCCCAGGCGTTTCCCTCGGCATGGAACCGGTGCTCGGCGGTAGGCGCCGCCACCAACGTCACCGTGGGCCCGTAGACGATGAACACCTGCCCGTTGACCTTGTCGGAGGCCGGTGCGGCCAGGAACCGCACCAGCGTCACCACGTGCTCCGGCGAAAGCGGGTCGATCTCCCCTTCCGGGGGGGCCTCGCCGAAGACGTCGGCGGTCATCGCGGTGCGCGCCCGCGGGCAGATGGCGTTCGCGCGGACCCCGTACCGCCCCAGCGCGCGCGACGCGGTCAGGGTCAGCGCGGTGATGCCGGCCTTGGCGGCGCCGTAGTTGGCCTGGCCGACCGGACCGGACAGACCGGCCTCGGAGGAGGTGTTGATGATGCGGCCGTACACCGATCCGCCGCTCTCCTTGGCCTGGTTGCGCCAGTAGGTGGCGGCGTTGCGGGTCAGCAGGAAATGCCCGCGCAGGTGAACGGCGATGACGAGGTCGAAGTCCTCGTCGGTCATGTTGAACAGCATCCGGTCGCGGGTGATGCCGGCGTTGTTGACCACGATGTTCAGGCCGCCCAGACCGTCGGCGCAGGCCACCAGCTCGTCGGCGGTCGAGCGCTGGCTGATGTCGCCCGCGACGGCGACCCCTTTGGACCCGGCCGCGCTGATCTCGTCGAGCACATCGGAGGCGTCGAGCGCCTGGGGCATGTCGTTGACGACGACGGTCGCGCCGGCCCGGGCCAGCCCGATCGCCTCGGCGCGCCCCAGTCCGGCGGCGGCGCCGGTGACCACCGCGACGCGTCCGGAGAGATCGATGGGGTCGTCAGACACGTCGTGTGCAGTCAACTTATGAATACCTCTAGTCCTTGCGGGTCAGGGCGGCGCGCGGGCATTCGGCGATGGCCTGCTCGGCCAGCGCCTCCTGGTCGGCGGGGATCGGATCCTTCGTCACCATGACGTAGTCCTGATCGTCGAGTTCGAACAGGCCCGGCGCGACTCCCACACAGACAGCGTTACCTTCACAGCGGTCACGGTCTACTACGACGCGCATGGCTTTCCTCCTCGCCCGACTTGCCCGACCAACCGGGACGTCCCGGATATTCGCAGCACCACGATACGACCTGAACAGTCCATTACCGGCCGAATCGGGCGCTGGACCCCAAGACTAGAACGTGTTACAACCAGGGGTGTCGGCGGGTGCCGATTGGAACCAGTACCGAGCGCAAGGACCAGGCAATGCGGATCAGTTACACCCCGGAACAAGAGGAGCTGCGCCGCGAGCTCCGGTCGTATTTCGGCAAGCTGATGACCCCCGAGCGCCAGGAAGCGCTCAGTTCCACCTCGGGCGGTGAGATCGGCACCGGCAACGTCTATCGCGACACCGTTTCGCAGATGGGCAAGGACGGCTGGCTCACCCTGAACTGGCCCGAGGAGTACGGCGGCCAGAACCGCGACCCGATGGACTCACTGATCTTCACCGACGAAGCGGCCATCGCGGGTGCGCCGGTGCCGTTCCTGACCATCAACAGCGTCGCCCCCACGATCATGGCGTTCGGTACCGAGGAGCAGAAGAAGTTCTATCTGCCCAAGATCGCCTCCGGTGATCTGCACTTCTCGATCGGCTACTCCGAGCCCGGCGCCGGCACCGACCTCGC
>JAGQTW010000421.1 GCA_020438785.1 Mycobacterium sp.
TGCCGATGTAGGCCAGCACGATCGGCGCCAGGATCGGCAGCAGCCGCTTGATCAGGTCGCCGCCGCCGGCGCCCGTTCCGGCCAGCGCCGAGGCGACCTGGTTGGTGTCGTTGCCCCCGAAGATGCGGGCGACGAACTGCTCGCCCTGGCCGGTGTCGACGTCGTCGACGTTGACCCCGCCGTCGATCAGACCGGACGCGCCCTCGGCGGCGATGGCCGACTCGAGCTTGCTGGAGTCGATGTCCTCGGCGACGACGTTGTGCTGGATGCTGCCGAGCAGGGTGGGCACCAGGGTCTGGATGGCCTGGTTCACCTCGCCCTGATCAGCGCCGAGCTTGCTGGCGATATCCGCCACCGGGATCTGGTTGTAGAGGTCTTCGAGACCGGCCATGTTGATGCTCCACCTTCGCTGCTGGATGTTGCGGCAATCGGAGCCGAGACTAGTCGAGCCGGACTCCCCCGGGAGTATTTACGCTCACAGAAAAATTCAGTCCAACCGGGCGGTTTCCAGCTCGATCCCGGCGGCCGGGAAACGGGCCAGCAGCGCGTCGCCCATCGCCGCGGCGGGCGTCAGCACACCATGCAGATCGGACAGTTTGTCGCGGTCGAACGCGAGCGCGAGCCCGCACTCCCCGAGCATCACCGAGGTGGCCTTGTACCCCGGATCGCCCTGCTGGGACATGGTGGCGACGTAGCGGGCACCGCCGGTCGTGGTGGTGTACGTCTCAGCGCGGTAATAGCCGCTCTCCCGGGCCGCCTCGCTGGGCCCGGTGCCGGGCTTGGGCACGATGCGCTCGACCAGGCGGCGCGGCAGCAGCCGGAAGAACCTGCTGCCCAGCGCGACGGCTCCGTTGTTGGCCGCCGAGGCCACCGCCGACAGCACGGGCGCCAGCACGGACGATCCGACGCTCAGGTGCTCGGCGTAGCGGAACCGCCTGCCGTAGGCGTAGTCCAGCAGGGCGTTGCTGCGCCGCACGATCCGGGTGTTGTACAGCGCCATGCCGAAGCCGGTAGTCCACACCCCCGCAAGTTCGGGGGCGATATCGCGGCCGCGCCGCCACGGCAGGTCCGGCTGCGGGCCCAGTTCCGGCTCGGCGGCGCGGTCCTGGGTCAGGGTGTACGGGTCCTCGAACAGGCGGCGGGTGTTCGGGTCACTGGAGGCCGCGCGGAACACCTCGACCATCGAGGCGGCGGTCCCGCCGGACACGCCGCCCTTGAGGCCGCGCAGCACCCAGTTGGTGTCGCCGAGTTCGCCGGTGCCGTCCTGTTGCGCCCGGCGGTAGAGCGCGAAGACGCTCATATCGGAAGGGATGGAGTCGAATCCGCACGCGTGCACGATGCGGGCCCCGGTGTCGACGGCCTCCTTGTGGTAGTCGTCGATACTCTGCCGCACGAACATCGCCTCGCCGGTGAGGTCGGCATAGTCGGTGCCCGCCGCCGCGCAGGCGGCCACCAGTGGCAGACCGTAACGGCTGTAGGGACCGACCGTCGTGATGACCACCCGGGTCCGTGCCGCCATGTCGTTGAGCGACGACGGGGATGCGGCGTCGGCGGTCAGGATCGGCCAGGACTGCGCGACCTCGCCAAGGGTCTCGCGCACGGCGAGCAGCTTTTCCGGTGAGCGCCCGGCCAGCGCGATGCGGGCGCCGCCGCCGGCCTTGGCCAGGTACTCGGCAGTCAACTTGCCGACAAAACCGGTGGCGCCGTACAGGACGATGTCGAATTCGCGCTGTGCTGCCGTCATGGCCGCCAACCTACCGGGGTCCGACCTCACCCGAAAAATTCGTGCAACGCGGTGGCTGTCTCCACAGGCAGTTCCTCGGCCAGGTAGTGGCCGCCGTCCAGCGCCCAGCCGCTGACCCGACCCGCGCACTGCGCCTGCCACAACGCCAGCGGGTCGAAGAGGGCCTCGACCACGCCGCGGCCGCCCCACAACACCAGGGTGTCGCAGGCGATCTTGTCCCCTGCCGTGCGGGAGGCGCGGTCGTGCTCGAGGTCGATGGTGGCCGCGGCGCGGTAGTCCTCGCACATGGCGTGGACGGCGGCGGGGTCGTCGAAGCAGCGCTCGTAGGACGCCAGGGCTTCCGGCTCGATGTGGACCAACCCACCGGCGCCCCAACCGCCGAGCGTCCAGTGCAGGTAGAAGAGCCGGTCGCCGCCGATCATCGTCTCGGGCAGCGGGCTGGGCTGGATCAAGTGGAACCAGTGGTAGTAGCAGGTCGCGAACCGCATGTCGGTGGCCTCGTACATGTCCAGGGTCGGCGCGATGTCCAGGACCGCCAATCGGGTGACCGCTGCGGGATGGTCGAGGGCCAGCCGGTGTGCCACCCGGCCGCCGCGGTCGTGACCGCAGACGGCGTAGCGCTCGTGGCCCAGCGCCGCCATCAGGTCGGCGATATCGCCGGCCATCGTCCGCTTGGCGTAGGCGACGTGTGCGGGATCACCGGGCGGCTTGCCGGAGTCGCCGTAGCCGCGCAGGTCGGGCAGCACCAGCCGGAAGTGTGGGGCCAACTGCCGCGCCACCCGCTGCCACATCGCATGGTTCTGCGGGAAGCCGTGCAGCAGCACCAGGGGCGGGGCGTCGGCGCGGCCGCCGATCCGGGCATGGATCGGGACGTCGCCGGCTCGGTGGTCGAGGGCGGAGAAGCCGGTGAACCAGTCGGATGTATCGGTCATGGGTCCCTCCCCTGTCGCCATCACCCGACGATATCGTCGGGTGATGGCCGAGATCGTCGTCATCGGTGCCGGCATCGCGGGCTTGGCGACGGCCGGGGCCCTGCAGCGGCGCGGCCATTCCGTCACCGTGATCGAGGAACGCACCGACACCGGTTCGGGCGCGGGGATCAGCATCTGGCCCAACGCCCTGGCGGCGCTGGATGCCCTCGGGCTCGGTGACCGGGTGCGGGCGGGAGGTGGCCGGGTGACCGGCGGGGCGATCCGCTGGCGCGACGGCGGCTGGCTGCGCCGGCCGTCGCCGGAGCGGATCGTCAGCGCGCTCGGCGAGCCGTTGGTGGTGATCCAGCGGGCCGCGCTGCGCGACATCCTCGCCGGCGCGCTCCCGGCCGGCACCGTCCTCGCCGGGGTCGCCGCCCGGTCGGTGCGGGTCGACGGGGCGCGGGTCCTGGTGGAGTTGTCGGACTCGACGGTCCGCGGGGCGGACGCGGTGATCGGCGCCGACGGCACGCATTCGGTGGTGGCCCGTCACCTCAACGGCCCGCTGGCCCACCGCTACGCCGGGTACACGGCGTGGCGGGGTGTCGCCGCGATGGCCGTGGCCGACGAGGTGGCCGGCGAGACGATCGGACCGGGCGTGGAGGTGGGCCACGTGCCGATGGGCGCCGACCGGACCTACTGGTTCGCCACCGAGCGGGTCGCCGAGGGCCGGCGCTCGCAGCAGGGGGAACTGGCCTACCTGCGCGACAAGTTCGCGGCGTGGGCGGATCCGGTGCCGGCGATGCTGGCCGCCACCGACCCGGCGGCCGTACTGCGCAACGACCTCTACGACCGCGACCCGGCCCGGCGCTGGGCGGACGGGCCCGTGGTGGTCGTCGGTGACGCCGCCCATCCGATGCGGCCTCACCTGGGCCAGGGCGGTTGTCAGGCGCTCGAGGATGCCGCGGTGCTGGCCGCGATGGTCGACCTCCGCCCCGACCTGCCGGCCGCGTTCGCGGCCTTCGAGTCGTTCCGCCGGCGTCGGGTGGCCGGGGTGGTTCGCGAGTCGCGGACCATCGGACGGCTGGTCAATCTGCGGCCGCCGGTCCTCAGCGCGGTGGCAAGTCGGGCGAGCGTGCTGATGCCGGAGGCACTGGTGACCCGGCACCTGGCCACAATCGCCGCGGGCACGGCCTTCCGGCTCCCCACCCGCGACGGCGCCCGGCCGGCCTGAGCCGTCCGGGCGTCGTTAGCGCTGGTGTCAGCGGCCGCCGAGGGCGCCGGTGAGGTTCTGGCAGATCTTGCCGAAGTCGATCAGCCCGAGCGGTCCGCGGCCGAAGTTCCCGCACACGGACTGCACCGGGGCGGCTGCGGTGGTGGTGTACGAGACCGGAATGGTGGTGCTCGAGGTCGGGGTCAGGCCGGGAACGGCGGGGGTACCGGCCAGCTTGCCGCAGGTCGGCCAGGCACCCAGGCCCTGCTTGGCCACGACGTTCTCCGCCACCCGGATCTGCTCCGCACGCGAGGCGGTGTGCGGCGAGCCGACGCCGCCGTTGGCGGTCCAGGTCGCCGGCTTGAACTGCAGGCCGCCGTAGAAGCCGTTACCGGTGTTGGCCGCCCAGTTGCCGCCGGACTCGCACTTGGCGACGGCATCCCAGTTGAGGCCGCTGTCCGCCGATGCCGTCCCACTGCCCAGCGCGAATGCGGCGAGGGCGAGCCCGAGGGCGAAGGTGATGAGGGTGGCGATCTTGCGGATGGCGTTCACTGGATTCCCTTTCCCGACGTAAGGGCCGCACACCGTGCGGTTGTGATGTGAATCGCAACCCCTGATGCAGGCGTTACAGCCGGGTCAATTGATATCTCTGAGAAATCTGTGAGAGCAGGGGCTCCAGATACAGAGGTGGCGCCGGATCGACCGATCCGGCGCCACTCCCGAGGCTTGCTGCGTCTAGCCGCGACGGCCGCAGACCGGCCAGGCGCCGATCCCCTGCGTGCGCAGGACATTCTCGGCAACCCGGATCTGCTCCGCGCGCGAGGCCTGGTGCGGCGAGCCGCTGCCGCCGTTGGCGCGCCAGGTGCTCATGCTGAACTGCAGGCCCCCGTAGTAACCGTTACCGGTCGCGATCGACCAGTTGCCGCCGGACTCGCACTGGGCAACGGCGTCCCAGTTCACGCTGTCGGCCTGGGCGGTGCCGGCCAGGGCCAGCGGCGCCGCAACGAGGGTGCCGCCGACGATGGCGGTACCGAAGGTCTGTGCGAGCGTCTTGCGGAGGTTCTGCAAAATCTTTTCCTTTCGCCGAGCATGTGCCGGGGCACCCGGATGCCTGATACCAGGCGGTGTCGTCGGGTCGCGCCGTCTCGGTCGGGCACGACGGCGGTGGCCGGTGCGGGCGATCGGGGTTGACGCCAACCGACGCCCACTGGCCTTCCGGCCTGCGGCCCCCGCACTCACACGCAGGGTTTGCGAATCTGTAGTTATTTGCTCCCGTAACGGGATCGGATAGGACCGTACGGAGCGAATTAGGCGAAGTCACATCGCGACACGCCAATCTCGTTTTGATAACAACGCGATCACGAACCGAGTCTGTGAAAAGTCTGTGCAGGTCAACGCGGCGTGTCGGGACCGGCCCGAATACTGACGGAGGCGACACTTTTGTGAGCCAAATCACTGCGTTTTTGGGGCTTGGATCACAGCGAATCGGGACCGCCCAGCGGCCCGGGGGCACGTTCGGCACCCGCCGTCGCCCAGTCCCGAGCCCCAGCGACTCGCTCGGGGCCGATGCGGCTCGCCCGACGAATGCGACTGAGCCACAAGGACTTTAGTGGCGAAGTGTGGCGCACTCGCGGTGCGGGTCCGAAAGCGGGCCGCGACGTAGCGCGAACCCGTTGCCGCCGGGGTCACGACGGCACCGCGACCCGGCCACCCCTCCGGACGATCCCGGACCGAGGATGCCGGGTAGCCATGGGCCGCGCGCCGTCGTTGCGGCACGACCCGAGTCGGCGCCCCGATCGGGCATCCCCGATGCCCTCGGCCAAGCAGGCGAACCCTCGGCCCCCGCCGACGGCCCGAAGTCCCTTGTGCGCGAGGGGCGTTCGTGATCTGCCCGTGACCCGGCGGCGGGGAGCGGCCGGAGGTGAATTCAATCGGGGAAAATTAGGCGAATTTCAGCAATTTGCGACGAATTATGGGCTCATTTGCTGCGCCAGATCCGCAGCGGAGTTCACGTTGGTCAATGCCCGGCTGGGCGGCAGCACCACCCGTTGTGTCAGCACCGTGTCGGTCAGCGCGTGCATGCTGCGCTCCCCCGCGGCCACCAGCGCATCGATACGTTCGGCTAGCCGGGTGCGGTAGATCCCGGCCAGGTAGTGGTCGCGGCCGTCCCACGGAAGCACGATGTCGATGTCGGCATTGTCGTAGGCCACCAGCTCGTCGAGCAGGTCCACCGACAGATAGGGCATGTCGACCGCGCTGACGAAGGCGCGATCCAGGCCCGCGCGGGCCGCCGCCCGCAGTCCGCGGCCGGTCGCCAGCAGCGGCCCCACACCGCGGATGTCGTCGCGCAGCACCTCGGCCTGCAGGGCCGGCAGCGGCTGACCGGGCGCGGCGATGACGCAAACCGGGTCGCAGCGCCCGCGTAACACCTCGACGGTGTGTTCCACCATGGTGGTGGCCCCGCCGGGGTGCGGCATGGTGGCCTTGTCGCGGCCCATTCGGCGCGAGGCGCCGCCGGCCAGCACGACGGCGGCCAACGGGGCGGTGGAACTCACTGCCGGACCGGTTCTAGTCCACGGTCCAGGTGTCGCGGCCCCGCAGCAACGACTGCAGTGCATGCAGGTCGTGCGGGGTGGCATCGCGGGCGGCGGTGACCTGCTCGCGCGCGGCGTCGTCGTAGGTGGGCCGGCTGACCTGCCGGAAGATGCCCATCACGGTGTGTTCGAGGTTCTGATCGCTCAGCCGCGACAACGCGAAGGCGTAGGCCGGGTCGTCGATGGTCGCGTCGTGCACCACGATCTCGCTGGCCGACACGTCGGCGGTCTTGGCCACGTCCAGCCCGAAGCCGGATTTGACCACGCAGTACTCACCGTCGTTGCCGAAGATGACCGGCTCGCCCTGCTGTACGTTGATCACCCGCTCCTCGGCGCCCTCCTTGCGCAGCACGTCGAACGAGCCGTCGTTGAAGATCGGGCAGTCCTGGAGGATCTCGACGATCGCGGCGCCCCGGTGTTCGGCGGCGGCACGGAGCACCTCCGAGAGCCCCTTGCGGTCGGAGTCCAGCGCCCGGCCGACGAAGGTCGCCTCGGCGCCCAGCGCCAGTGACACCGGGTTGAACGGGTGGTCGAGCGAGCCCATCGGGGTGGACTTGGTGACCTTGCCGACCTCCGAGGTGGGCGAGTACTGGCCCTTGGTCAG
>JAGQTW010000422.1 GCA_020438785.1 Mycobacterium sp.
GAGATGCACTTCGTCGCGGCACTGGACACGGTGCCGCAGATGCGCGGGGTGCTGTGCCTCTTCGAGGGAGTGGTCACCGGCGCCGCCGACGGTTACGCCCGGATCGCCGGAAAGCCGGCCGCCACTCTGCTGCATCTGGGTCCCGGCCTGGGTAACGGCCTGGCGAACCTGCACAACGCTCGGCGGGCTCACGTGCCGGTCGTCAACGTCATCGGCGACCATGCCACCTATCACAAAAAGTACGACGCGCCACTGGAATCCGACATCGAACCACTGGCCGACTGGACCCACGGTTGGACCCGGCGCACCACCGCGGGTACGGAGGTGGGCCGCGACGCCGCGGAAGCGGTGGCCGCGTCCCTGACCACTCCGGCGCGCATCGCCAACCTGATTCTGCCCGCCGACGTCTCGTGGGACGAGGGAGCCGAAGCGTCGGGGCCGGTCGCGCCGAAGCCGGCGGCCGCACCAGATCCCAAGGCCGTCAACGAGATCGCCGATGTGCTGCGCACCGGGGAGCCGACCGTGCTCTTGATCGGGGGGGCGGCCACCGGGGTGGACGGGCTGGGGGCGGCCGACCGCATCGCTGCGGCCACCGGCGCTCGCGTTCTGGTCGAGACGTTCCCGACCCGGTTGGCCCGCGGTGCGGGCGTGCCTGCGGCCGACCGGCTCGGCTACCTGGCCGAGCAGGCGGCGTTTCAACTCGACGGGATCAAGCACCTGATTGTCGCGGGCACCCGCGCCCCGGTGTCGTTCTTCGCCTACCCGGGTAAGCAGAGCGTCCTGACTCCGGAGGGAGCGGCGGTGCACACGCTGGCCGGGTTGGACACCGACGTGGTCGGCGCGCTGCAACAGCTGGCCGAGGTGCTCGCACCCGGGACCTCGCCGCGCCCGGCCGACGCCGCGCCGCCGGAACTGCCGAGTGGGGAGCTGACTCCCCAGAACTGGGTGCAGGTGATCGGGGCGCTGCTGCCCCAGGACGCGATCGTCTCCGACGAATCCAACACCTCCGGGCTGCTGCTGCCTGCGGCCACGGCCGGCTCCCCGCGCCACGACGTCCTCACCCTGACCGGCGGCGCGATCGGTCAGGGGCTGCCGGTCGCATTGGGCGCCGCGATCGCCGCCCCGGACCGGCCGGTGATCGCTCTGCAGGCCGACGGCAGTGCGGCCTACACGATCTCGGCGCTGTGGACGATGGCGCGGGAGCACCTCGACGTGACCGTCGTCTTGATCAACAACAGCGCCTACGCCATTCTGCGACTTGAACTTTCCCGCGTGGGTGCCGGTGCCGGCGGCCCGAAGGCCAACGATCTGCTCGACCTGTCCCGGCCCAACATGGACTTCGCCAAGATCGCCGAGGGTTTCGGGGTCCCGGCCACGGTGGCGACCACCTGCGAGGAGTTGGCCGAACAGTTCCGCCGCGCGCTGGCCGAACCGGGACCACACCTCATCGACGCGCGCATCCCGACACTGTTCTGACGCCGCGAGTCGGCGCCCGCCGAACGCGCTCAAAGAGGCCCAGGGGAGACCGCGCGGCCTTAGCGTGTCGGCATGCTCGAGGTATCCGAGGTCGGCAACATGGTCGGCAAGGCGGAGTTCAAGGCGGCCCTTCCCGACCTGCGGGTCGGGTTGATCAACGCGCAGTACGACCTGCGCAACGCCGATTTCCCGGTGATCATCTGGATCGCCGGCGATGACCGCCTGGCTGCCAACGCGCTGGTGAACCGGCTCAACGAATGGCTGGACTCACGCTTCATCGACACCCGCGTCTTCGCCGACCCCACCGAGGAGGAGATGCAGCGGCCCCAACTGTGGCGGCTGTGGCGGTCGCTGCCGCCGCGGGGCCGCGCCGCGTTCTTCGTCGGCGGCCTGATGCGTGCGGCCAACCAGCGCGCCGAGGGCGAGATCGGCGAGCCGGAGTTCTCCGGATGGCTGCGACACCTGTCCCAGATGCAGGCGGCGCTGGTCGCCGACGGCGCATTGATCCTGAAGTTCTTCCTGCACACGCCGGCCAAGGTGCAGAAGAAGAAGCTCAAGGAGGCCGAGAAACACCCCGAACTCGGCTGGCAGGTGGACCATCGCGACTGGGCCGCGTTGGACACCCTCGGCCCGGCGTTGCCGATCGCCGAGCGCATCCTCCGGGAGACCAGCGGCCCGGGCGCGCCGTGGACCATCGTCGAGGCCACCGACGACCGCTACCGCGACCTCACCGTCGCGCGCACCATTCTCGCCGCGCTGACCGCGCGGCTGTCCGACGAGGCCACGAACACCTCGCCGACCATCGCCGAATCGGCCTTCGGCGACTTCGACGAAGGCGCCAACGTGCTGTCGGGCATCGACCTGTCGCAGTCGCTGGACCGCGACGAGTACCGCAAGCAGCTTGCCAAACAGCAGGCCCGGCTGCGCCGGTTGTCGATTGAGGCCCGCAACCGGGGGGTGAGCACCGTGCTGGCATTCGAAGGGTGGGACGCGGCGGGCAAGGGCGGGGTGATCCGGCGGGTGACCGCTGCCCTCGAGGCGGGCGACTTCCGCGTCATCCCGGTCGCCGCGCCGACCGAGGAGGAGCGCAGGTACCACTATCTGTGGCGGTTCTGGCGAGATCTGCCGCCGGCGGGCAGGTTCGTGATCTTCGACCGCACCTGGTACGGGCGGGTATTGGTGGAACGCCTCGAAGGCTTCGCGACGCCCGCGGAGTGGCAACGGGCCTTCGACGAGATCAACGACTTCGAGAGCCAACTCGTCGAGCGGGGCCACTACGTGGCGAAGTTCTGGCTGCACATCTCCGCCGAGGAACAGTTGGCGCGGTTCAAGGCTCGCGAGGAGACCCCCTACAAGAAGCACAAGATCACCGAGGAGGACTACCGCAACCGGGAGAGATGGCATGACTACGTCAAGGCGGTGGACCAGAAGATCCTGCGCACCACCTCCGAGGGCGCGCAGTGGCACGTCATCGCCGCCAACGACAAACGCTTCGCCCGGGTGCAGACACTGAAGGCGATCAACAAGGGCCTGGCCCGCACGCTGCGGGAGACCGCGCCCTGAAATAGCGGCAATCAAGCCGCTTTTCGGATCACTCTGGCTTGTGGGCCAGAATCTGCACCACGGCGCCCCGGCCGTGATGCAGGGTCCCCTCACGGATATTCCGCGTCGTCTCCGCCGCGAGGTCGAACTCCAGGCCAGCGAGTTCAGCGCGCAGCGCGTCCAGACGCATCATCAGCTCGGCGGTGGGTGGACCCCCGGTCCCGTAATCCAACTGCTCAGGTCGGTAAGCCTCGAGCACGAAGACGCCACCGGGCCGCAAGCCGGCGACGACCTCGTGGTGGAGGTGCCGCCTGGCTGCGGGCGGCATATGGGCGAAGATCGACACGATCCCGTCCCAAGCACCCGGTTCCAGACGAAAATCGGCGAGATCCGCCACGACCGTGTCGAGCGCGACCCCGCGCTGCTCGGCAAGCCGACGGGCCTTCTCCAGTCCAACAGGGGACATGTCGACAGCTGTGACGGTGAATCCGCGCTCGGCGAGAAACACCGCATTGCGACCCTCCCCTTCAGCCAGACATAGGACCTTTCCCACGGGCAGGCGAGTGATCTGATCGCGCAGGAAGTCATTCGGCGCCGTCCCGTACACGAAATCGTCGCCCTGGTATCGCGCATCCCAACTGGGTTGTCCCACAGTTCCTCATCACCTCGGGCCGTCCGTCCAGTCATTACCCGGCCGGCAGCGCTATCGCGAGTTCGGAGCCTTTCACCGCGCAACCGACTCCCGCAAGGGCGAACCCACCGCAGATTCGCTGACCGCTGGAACGCCCGGCCGCCCCGGCCCTTGCCCCTTGCTTCCGGTTTCCGGGAGCGGAAGCGGGTGGGCGCGTTAGGCTGCCCCGGGGGGCGGACCGATTGGTTGAAGGTGATCTCGATGAGCGCAAAGACAAGCGGGACTGACACGGTTCCTGCTCACGACCCTGCCGGCTGGCGACAGCTGCCCACGTCCTACACCCCGTTGGACCACGCCCGGGTCGCGGCGCTCATGGCCAAGGAGTGGGAACGGTACGCCAAGACCACCCCCGGTTCGGCCGATCACGCCGCCCGGTCCAGCAAGACGCTGCCGCTGGGTGTGACGAGCAGCTTCCAGCATTGGGATCCGTACCCGATCGGCGTCAAGTCGGCCCGCGGCGCCTACGTCACCGACTGTGACGACCGCCAGGTACTGGACCTGTCCATGGGCTTCGGCGCGATGCTCGCCGGCCACCTCAACCCCACCGTGGTCGCCAAGGTCAAGAAGTCCCTCGACGACATCGGCACGTTGTTCGTGACCCCGTCTCCGGTGTCGACCGACGTCGCCGAGAAGTTCAAGGAACGCTTCGGTCTGGACATGTTGCGGTTCACCAACTCCGGCACCGAATCGACGATGTACGCGGTGCGGGTGGCGCGTGCCTACACCGGCCGCAAGGAGATCATCAAGATCGAGGGCGGCTACCACGGCGGCTATGACGGTCTCTCGGTGTCGGTCAAGCCCGGCATCGATGAAATCGGTCCCGCCGACAACCCGATCCCGCAGGTGCCCTTCGATGCCGAGCCCGGCGTCGTGCACGTGGTGGCCTACAACGACCTCGGCCAGATGGAACGGATGCTGGCCGCCAAGGGCAAGAACGTCGCCTGTGTGGTGATGGAACCGGTCATCGAGAACCTCGGCATCGTGTTGCCCGACGCCGGCTACCTGGCCGATGTTCGCGCGCTGTGCGACGCCCACAACGTGCTGCTGATCTTCGACGAAGTGAAGACCGGCCTCACCGCCGGCGCCCACGGCGCGGCCGCCCGACTGGGCGTCAAGCCGGACCTGATCACGCTGGCCAAGTCGATCGGCGGCGGCCTGCCATTGGCCGCCTTCGGCGGAACCGCGGAAGTCATGCAGGTCGTCGTCGACAACCGGATGGCGCACTTCGGCACCTACAACGGCAACCCGCTGTGCATGGCCGCGGCCGCCGCCGTCGATGAGATCGCCACCCCGCAGGCGCTGGCCGCGGCCGAGCAGGTCAACGACAACGCCATGGAAGCCATGGACGCCATCATCCGGGAATACGAACTGCCCGCCCACACCGTGGGCTTCGGCGTAAAGGGCGCGGTGACCTGGTCACCGACCCCGATCCGCAACTACCGCGACTACAAGTTGAGCACCGATTTCGAGGCCGCGGAATTGGGCTGGCTGTGGGGCATCAACCGCGGTGTCCTGACGCCTCCGGGCATGGACGATCAGTGGCTGGTCTCGCTGGCGCACACCGATGCGGACATGGCCAAGTGGGTCGACGCCTTCGGTGAGCTGGCCAAGGAGTTGCGCGCCTGACCCGGGTGGCTCAGGCCATCACGGATGTAGGTTCCACTGACCGACGTCCGGGGCGAGGACGTCGTTGACGTCGACTTCGATCCCCCCGACCACCGGGCCCGGATTCGACGCGGTACTCACCACGCGTTGATAGAGCACCGCAGCGGGATGGATTTTGCCGCCCGACCAGGACCGGGTCTGCCAGATCCACCGCCGCCCCGGCGTGCTGGAATTGCCGATGACGCCGTCGTCGGCCGCCCACTGGCAAGGTTTGATGCCGCCGTAGATGCCGGTGCGCTGCACGCCGAGCACCGAGTTGATCCCGCGAAACCACTGCAGCGCCAGGTTGTTCCAGGTATCTCGGTTGATGTCGTCATCGATGGTGAAGTAGATCGGCGCGCTCTTTCCGCCACCTGCCGCGGTGTGCAGTTGCCAGGCGGTGCGGGCGTCGGCGACACCGCCGGCGAACCCGCGGGTGAAGTCCGACGGCGCCGTCCCGCCGGGCTTGCCGTATTGGTAGTTGCTGACGATCACCAGCCCAGCGGCGTTCAACGACTTGGCGTAGGGCAGGGTGATCGGCTTGGCGCCGAAGGACGAACCGGGCCGTGACGTGGAAACGTAGTTGATCACCCCGGCGTAGCCGGCGGCCTGAATGTGCTCGGCGGGGATCTGCCGCATGGCGAAGTCGATCAGCTGGGAACCGGCGGCCGCCGCCCTCGGGGTACCGGTACTCGCCGCCGCCACGCCGAGCCCCGCCACTGCCGACGCAGCGGCGGCATAGCGGAGCGCGTCACGGCGCGAAACCGGGCGCGGCGTCCGCAGGCTGCTGTTTTCCGACGACTCTTGCACCTGCGCGATGTTAACAATGCGACTGGTGTTAATGGTGTTGCGCGCGCCGATCGTGTCCGGTTCGGTATCCAGATGCGACCGGTTCGATGACGGGGGCCCGGACGGTCATGGTCCCGTCAGCGCGGCTGGGACGCCATTCTGGCCCGCACCAGGGACGCGAGGCCGCGGCCGGCGCGGCGCAGCGGCTCCGCTGAACACTCGGCCATCGACATGATCACCGCCCCCTCCACCGTGGCGACGATCGTGGTCGCCAACTCCTCGGCGGCCTCGGGGTCGATACCCGAATCCGCTACCAACCGGGTGACCACCTCCACCCAGCGGGCGAAGGCGGCACCGGCCGCATCGGCGGCCTCGGGCGCCTCCTGTCGACCCAGGGCCGCCGCGACGATCGGACAACCCGCGGAGAAGCCATTGGCCTCCAGGCTGTCGGCCCAGCGATCGGCGAAGGTCTGCACCACTTGCGCCGGATCAGAGTCGGACACCATCGCCTCGACCGCCGAAATGGTTATCCCCGAGGCGTTTTCGGTTGCTGCGGCGATCAACTCGGGCTTGCCGGCCGGGAAATTGAGGTAGAGCGTTCGCCGCGCCAACCCGCTGTCCTCGAGGATGCCCGACACGCTTGTGCCCGCCACCCCGAACCGGCGCAGTTGCGCCACGGTGGCACTGATCAAGCGGTCTCGGGCGGACACGCGCTCAGCGTACCACTTGCGGTATACCGATCGGTCTACTACCGTCCGGATTTGAGTAGACCAATCGGTCTACTTCGCTCGAGGAGGTTTCCGATGGTTATCGCCCGTACTGATCTCTACGTGCCCGACATCGGCGCACGGTCGCGCAGGTGGCGACGAATCGCCGCCGCTCAGCCCACCCCGGCAGCCGTGTGGCGAGGGAACCTGCTCGCTCGGGCCGCCGCCGCGTTCACCAGCGTGTTCGCCGGTCGGGGCGAGATTGATCGCACCCCGCGCCGGCCGCACCCGGTGCGCAGGCCGGACTTCGTCGAAGGCGCCGCGCTGAGCCGCGAGATGTTCCGGCTCTGAGCGGGCAGGCGGGTGCCCCACCCAGGGCGGCTGTAACGCGCGTCAATTTGTCGGCGATAATCGCGGCATGTCTAAGAGAACTGCAGTGATCCTGCTGAGCCTGGCCGCCCTGTCGGCGGTCCCCGCGGCGATCGCCCCGGTGGCCCAAGCCGACGTGTGCGGCGATGTCGGCGGCCGGCACGTGTCGGTCGGCGGCTGCACCAACGTCGCCGGCGACGCCGTGGATGCCGCGGTGGCCGGCGCGGCGGTGGTCGGCGTGGACGACTGGGCCCGCTACGGCTTCCCGCAGAGCTACGCGTACTCGGTGGTGCCCGCGTTCCCCGGTGAGGCGCCGTGCATCTCGCCGACCGGCCTGGAGTACTACACCCCCGGCGCCGAGCCCTGCTACGTCCCGTAGTCGCGAGGGCGTAACGCCCCGCTCGACGTCTCAGGCGGCGGGGTTCGGGAACACGGCGCGGCGGCTGCGGAGCAGTCCGGCCGTCATCAGGGCCACATAGGTGTAGGGCAGCACCATGACGGGCTGTCCTGTTGCCGCGAAGAAGCGCGTCGCCAGTGTGGCGTCGTGGAGACCGACCCACACGAGGCAGAAGGCCAGAAACCACCAGGCCCAACGTCGGCCCTCCCGCAGCGCGAACCGGGAGACGACGATGACGGCGATCGCAGCGGCGACGATGTTGACTCCACCGACCGAACCGTTCAATTCAAGCCAGGCGGCAGCGCCCGGGCCGGCTCCGGCGAGATCGGAATAGCTGAAGGGCAGCTGTCCCAGTCCGGTCCACAGCGGTGCGTCACCCCGCGCGA
Organism: Mycobacterium sp.; assembly: GCA_020438785.1. GTDB lineage: Bacteria > Actinomycetota > Actinomycetes > Mycobacteriales > Mycobacteriaceae > Mycobacterium. The sequence goes on from JAGQTW010000422.1 coordinate 8,002, forward strand.
CGTTGACCCAGCTCGTGACCAGAGTCGTCAGCCCCGCCATCAGCGGAACGAAGCCCGCGGCGAAATTAAGCCGCCATCCCGGAACCGTGGCGGCCGTCGTGGCGTCCGAAGGCACCACGTGGGCGCGGATGGGGGCGGATGCGGAGTTGGGGGGCATGGCGTCACCTTTCGGATACGGATACCTCCGTAGACCCGATCGCGGCGCCGAGCGTTACGGACGATCCCGCCGGGTGCGCACGGGGTGTAACGGTCCACGGGCGACGCGACACCACCCAGTGATGGGCGAGTCGGCCCTTCACGTCGTCAAGGAGTTCACATGACCGTTGCTTCGACATCCACCCGCGATGGTGAGTGGGTGGGCCTGGCGGAGCGGGCCGGAGGTCTCTTCGCCCGGTACGGGCTGGTGATAGTGATCGCCTGGATCGGGGCGATGA
>JAGQTW010000423.1 GCA_020438785.1 Mycobacterium sp.
CTCGCGGCCGCCAGCACGAGCAACGGCATGGCCTGGGGGCGGCGCAGCACCGTCGGCACCCCGAGGGCCACCACCGCCAACAGCACTGCGGTGGCCAGCAGCGCGAACGGCGTCGTGCGCGAGTAGGGGGTCGCCTCGGCGTTCCAGATGCCGCCGAGCCCCGCGAGGCTGCCCAGCGTGCCGAGCGCGGGTTCGGCGCGGGCGGCGAACGCCGCCACCCCCGACGACTGCGGCGAACTCAACGCGCCACCGATCGACGCCGCGACCAGCCATGGCAGCGCGGCCAGCGCCGCGGTCACCAGCACGCCGACCGCGGACCGGAGTCGGTCGGTGCCACCCCCGGGGGCGGCGATACCCACCAGCGCCACGATCGCCGCCAATATCAGCCCGGTGGGCGTCAGCCCGGCCAGCGCGATCCAGAACACCACCGCCGCCCACCCCGGCCAACCGAGCGGATCCTGGCGCAGCCGGATGACCGCCGCGGCCACCCACGGCAGACTGCCGTACCCGACCAGCAGACTCCAGTGCCCCTGCAGCAGCCGTTCGGCGACGTACGGATTCCAGATCGCCAGGGTGGTGGCCACCAGCTCGCCGGGCAGCCCGGCTTCCGGCAGCGTCAGCCGGGCGAGCCGGGCCGCACCCCACCCCGCGCACACCAGCCCCGCCAGCAGCAGGGCCTTCACCACGAGGCCGCCGTCGAGGACGGTGGAGGTGACGGCGATCAGGAAGTCCTGCGGCACCGCCCGCGGCGCCGCCCCACCGAGTCCCAGCGCGGCGTCGGACAGATAGGACCGCGGGGTGGACACCGCATCGCGGTGCAGCAGGTAGCCGGGGGCCAGCAGCGGTGCGGTCACCGCGACCGTCAGCGTCAGCGCGTACCCGGGCACCACCCACCGGCGCGCCCGGCGGCGTGCCTGGGTCATGCCGTCCTACCGATCCGGCGGCGGAGGCTCCCGGCGCTGCGCGGGCAGCTTTTCGGTGGCCGCCTCGGCGGCGGGCATCGGCCCGGTCTCGTCCTTGCCGAAGAAGCCGTGGTCCGCGGTGTCCAGGCCCGGGTCGATCAGCGCCGATTCGGCGCGCACGCTGAACGTGCCCAGCAACGCCCCGCCGACCAGCGCGACGAGGCCGGCGGCGGTGAAGCTGATCGGCAGGATCCGCGACCACAGCGCCACCCGGTCCCGCTCGTCACGGGCGGCGGCCACCTGCGACTCCACCGTCTGCTCGTTGGAGGTGACCTTGTAGTCCGCCAGCGCCATCTCCGGCTTCAGCGGATCCCGGGCGTAGTAGTGGTTGGCGTGCTCCTCGGCCTTGACGATGGTGCCGGTCACCGGGTCCACCCAGAAGGTGCGCTGCGCCGCGTAGTACCGGGTCATGGTGATCGGCTCGTACGGATCCCCGGGCAGGCCCCACAGCGCGGCCCGCGCGGTCACCTCGCCGTCCTCGTCCTTGTCGTAGAGCGAGGCGTACTTGATCGGCTCGACCAGCTTGCCGTCGGCGTCATAGCCGACGTTCTGGGTGAACCGGTAGGTGGTGAGCCCGTTGACGTCGTCTTCACCGTCGTAGTTCGCGTCGAACGGCTTCTGCGCGATCGGATCGAAGTACGCGTAGGTCTTCTTCTCGGTGTCGAACGGGAACCGGTAGGACAGCCCCTCGTGCGGCAGCGCGATGTTGGTCGGCGGCTTGACGTCCTCGATGGTGCGCGGCTTCTGCACCGAGCCACCCGGGTGGGTGTCGTCGGACACCGCGAGCGCGGTGCTGCGGTTGAGGGTGACGGTGTCCACCATGGCCAGCAGCAGCCCGTTGTCCTGCTGCTTGTCGCTGCGGCGGACCGTCGTGCCCGCCTGCAGGGTCACCACGTCGGCGTTGGCGGGCGACTCGACGGTGATCTGCTGCTGGGACACCAGCGGGACGTTCTTGTCGATGATGAACCGTTCACCCGAAAGGGACGCCGGATCCAGCGCGGTTCCGGTGCCGTCGCTGACCAGGGACACGTCGATGTTCAGCGGGATCTTCTTGATCTTGCCGGCGGTGTAGGTCGACAACAGCAGCGCGGCGATGAGCAGGGCGGCTCCGAGCCCGATGATTCCGAATGCCGCGATACGCAACATGCCTGCGCGGTTCACGCTGCCGAGGCCTCCTTCTCCTGTCCGGTACCGCACTGTCGTGTCGCTGCGGCACCTCTGCGGCGGGGTGGCGACTGCAAATCCGTTTGACCCTAACAGCAGAAGTTAAGCCGCTGTTCGATTAGGAGCCCGGGGCCGCCGTCACACGGCTGACGGTGTACCCGCTTTTGCGCTCGGGGCTTCCACCGGCACACTGACTGCTATGGAAGCGGTCGCGGAGCGGGTCGGGGGCACCCGCGGCTTCCTGCCCGCCGTCGAGGGCATGCGCGCCTGCGCGGCGATGGGGGTGGTCCTGACCCACGTCGCCTTCCAGACCGGCACCTCCCACGGGGTGATCGGCCGGTTGCTGCACCGGTTCGATCTGGCCGTCGCGGTGTTCTTCGCCCTGTCCGGGTTCCTGCTGTGGCGCGGGCACGCCGCCGCGGCCCGCGGCATGCGGCACCGCCCGCCCACCGGGCACTACCTGCGCTCCCGGCTGGTCCGGATCATGCCGGGCTACCTGGTCGCGGTCATCATCATCCTCACGCTGTTGCCCGAGGCGGACCACGCCAGTCCCACGGTCTGGCTGGCCAACCTCACCCTGACCCAGGTCTACGTTCCGCTCACCCTCACCGCAGGCCTGACCCAGATGTGGAGCCTGTCGGTCGAGGTCAGTTTCTACCTGGCGCTGCCGCTGCTGGCACTGCTCGCGCGGCGCCTGCCGGTGCGCGCCCGGGTCCCGGTGATCGCGGCGGTGGCGCTGACCAGCTTCGGGTGGGGTCTGCTGCCCATCGACGCCCCGCAGGGCGTCAACCCGTTGAACTGGCCACCGGCCTACGCGTCCTGGTTCGCCGCCGGGATGCTGCTCGCCGAGTGGACCGTCAGCCCGCTGGGCTGGGCGCACAAACTGGCCCGCAACCGCTGGGCCATCACGGGCATCGCCCTCACGGCCTACCTGATCTCCGCCTCCCCGCTCGCCGGCCCGAAGGATCTGGTGCCCGCCACGCTGGGCCAGTTCGTGGTGCGCACCTCGATGGGCGCCGTCGTGGCCTGGGCGCTGCTGGCGCCGCTGGTCCTCGACCGGCCCGAAACCGCCCACCCGATCCTCGGCAGTCCGGTGATGGTGACGCTGGGCCGGTGGTCCTACGGGTTGTTCGTCTGGCACCTGGCCGCACTGGTCATGGTCTTCCCGATGGTGGGCAGGTTCATGTTCAACGGCGGCATGGTGGTGGTGCTGGTCCTGACCCTGGTGTTCGGTTTCGCGATGGCCGCGGTGAGTTACGCGCTGGTCGAGTCACCGTGCCGAAACGCCTTCCGGCGCTGGGAGTATCGGCGGGCCGGCGATCGCCGGTCCCCGGTGCCGATCCCGCCACTCGACAGCTCGGTCAGTGACGCGCCTGAGCCCGTCGTCGCGCAATGACCTCCTCGCGCACCGCGGTGCGTCGCGCCTTGCCGGCGTCGTCGCGCAGCGGGGTGTCGACGAATTCCACCGTGCGCGGCACCTTGTAGTCGGCCAGCCGCTCGGCAACGAAGCCCTGCACGGCGGCCTCGTCGAGGTCCCCCTCGTGGTGCACCAACGCGTGCGGCACCTGGCCGAGGTCCTCGTGCGGCACGCCGACCACCAGGCAGGACAGCACTGCGGGATGCTCGGCCAGGGCGTTCTCGATCTCGGCGGGATAGACGTTGCGCCCGCCGACGGTGAACATGTCCACCCGGCGGTCGGCCAGGTACAGATAGCCCTCCTCGTCGAACCAGCCCAGATCGCCCAGTGAATCCCAGCCGTCGCGGGTTTTGGCGGTACTGCCGACATAGCGATAGGTGGGTGCGCTGCCCGGCCGCGGGCGCATGTAGATCTCACCGACCACACCGGGCGGGCACTCGTTGCCGTCGTCGTCGAGCACCTTCATCTCGCCGGCCACCACCCGGCCCACCGACCCGCGATGGCTCAGCCACTCGGTGCCGCTGATGAAGGTCAGCGCCTGAAGTTCGGT
>JAGQTW010000424.1:0-1319 GCA_020438785.1 Mycobacterium sp.
CGAGATCTTCGGCCCGGTCCTGTCCGTGGCCCGGGCCCAGACCTACGAGCAGGCGGTGGGCATGATCAACGACCACGAATACGGCAACGGCGCCGCCATCTTCACCCGCGACGGCGATGCCGCACGCGACTTCACCACCCGCTGCCGCATCGGCATGGTAGGCGTCAACGTGCCGATCCCGGTGCCGACCGCGTACTACAGTTTCGGCGGCTGGAAGAGTTCGCTGTTCGGCGACACCCATGCACACGGCGCCGAGGGCGTGCACTTCTTCACCCGTGGCAAGGTGGTGACGACCCGCTGGCTCGACCCCTCCCACGGCGGCATCAACCTCGGTTTCCCGCAGAACAACTGACCGGACAGGTGACAAGCATGACGACGACAACTCCCCAGGTGCTGCCGGGCGGGCAGTCCCTCGACGCGGCGATCGCCGAGGCCACCGAGGCCTACCAACTGGACCGCAAACACGTCTTCCACTCCTGGTCGGCGCAGGCCCAGATCACCCCGATGACGATCGTGGCCTCCGAGGGCTCCTACGTCTGGGACGGCGAGGGAAACAAGTATCTCGACTTCTCCTCTCAGCTGGTGTTCACCAACATCGGCCACCAGCATCCGAAAGTCGTTGCGGCCATTGCCGAACAGGCCGCGAAGCTGTGCACGATCGCGCCGCAGCACGCCAACGCGGCCCGGTCCGAGGCGGCCCGGCTGATCGCCGAGCGCACGCCCGGCGACCTGACCAAGGTGTTCTTCACAAACGGCGGCGCCGACGCGGTCGAGCACGCGGTCCGGATGGCCCGGCTGCACACCGGCCGGCGCAAGGTGCTCTCGCGTTACCGCTCCTATCACGGCGGCACCGACACCGCGATCAACCTGACCGGCGACCCGCGCCGCTACCCCAACGACTACGGCGGCAGCGGTGTCGTGCACTTCAACGGCCCGTTCCTGTACCGGTCGTCGTTCAACGCCGAGACCGAGCAGCAGGAGTCCGAGCGGGCGCTGGACTACCTGGATCGGCTGATCCAGCACGAGGGGTCGGACTCGATCGCGGCCATCATCCTCGAGTCGGTGCCGGGCACCGCGGGCATCATGGTCCCCCCACCCGGTTACATGGCCGGGGTCCGGGAGATCTGCGACCGCTACGGCATCGTGTTCATCGCCGACGAGGTGATGGCCGGCTTCGGCCGGACCGGCGAGTGGTTCGCCATCGACCACTTCGACGTGGTGCCCGACCTGATGACCTTCGCCAAGGGCGTCACATCGGGCTATGTGCCGCTCGGCGGTGTGGCGATCAGCGAGGAGATCGCCGCGACGTTCGCCGACCG
>JAGQTW010000424.1:1359-2403 GCA_020438785.1 Mycobacterium sp.
GCGGTGGCGACCATCAACGTGATGGAGGACGAGGGCATGGTGGCCAACGCCGACCGGATCGGCGCCGAGGTGCTGGGCCCGGGCCTGCACGAACTGGCCAAGCGGCACCCGTCGGTCGGCGAGGTGCGTGGCCTGGGCGTGTTCTGGGCGATCGAGTTGGTCGCCGACCGCAAGACCCGCGAACCGCTGGCGCCGTACGGCGGGTCCAGCCCGGCGATGAACGCGGTGATCTCCGCGTGCAAATCCGGCGGCCTGCTCCCGTTCGCGAACTTCAACCGGATCCACGCCGTTCCGGCCTGCAACATCACCGACGCGGAGGTGGCCGAGGGCCTCGCGATCCTGGACAAGGCGCTCGACGTAGCCGATACCTACGTCACCGCCTGAGGGGCATACTGAGGCGGTGAACGCCATGGTCCCGCACCTGGTCGGCACCGATCCGGCGGTGCTGGCCGACGCCGCCGCCGGCCTCGCAGACACGGGACCGGTCACCTTCGTCGTCGACGACGAGGCGGTGAGCTACCTGCCCGACGGTGCCGTGATCCGGGTGGTGCCCGGGCGGATCGACGACAGCCCGACCGTGGTGCGGCTGAGCCGGCTGGCCTGGGACGACCTGGTCGGTCAGATCCGCACCGTGATGAGCCTGATGATCACCGGCGACCTCGCCTTCGAGCGCGGGAAGTTCGAGCGACTGGCGGACTGGGACCCGGTGTTGAAGTACCTGCACGCCGGCATCCCGCCCTACCACCCGGACCGGGCCGACCTCGGCGGTCGCGACCCGCTGGCCTCGTTCACGCTGGCCGATGACGACGACGAACTGCGCGCCCAACTGCAGACCATGGGGTATCTGCATGTGCGCTCGGTGTTCTCCGCCGAGGAAATGACCGCCGCGAACGCCGAGATCGACCGGCTCGCGGCGCTCGCCCGGCCCGGTGACGACCAATCCTGGTGGGTGACAGCCGAATCCGGTGACAGCGCGCTGTGCCGGCTGGTCTACACCTCGCTGCGCTCGCCGGTGCTGGCCGCCCTGGAGGGCGATGCCCGGAT
>JAGQTW010000051.1 GCA_020438785.1 Mycobacterium sp.
AGTACGCCATCCACCCGGTGGCGGGTCGCATGCCCGGGCATATGAACGTGCTGTTGGCCGAGGCCGATGTCGAGTACGACGCGATGAAGGAAATGGACGACATCAACGGCGAATTCTCCCGCACCGACGTCACATTGGTGATCGGCGCCAACGACGTCACCAACCCGGCGGCACGCAACGACTCGTCCAGCCCGATCTACGGCATGCCGATCCTCAACGTCGACCAGTCCCGTTCGGTGATCGTGCTCAAGCGCTCGATGTCTTCGGGCTACGCCGGTATCGAGAACCCGCTGTTCACCGGCGAGCACACCTCGATGCTGTTCGGCGACGCCAAGAAGTCGGTCGGCGAGGTCATCGAGGAACTGAAGGCGCTCTAGGGTCGGGCGCCCAGCTGCACGGTCTGCAGCGCGGTACGCATGTTGTCGGCCAGCGGGACCGGACCGTCATCACCGAGCAGGACCAGCACGGTGTCGCAGACGCCGATGCAGGCGCCGTCGATGAACAGACCGGTCGACGCCACGAACGAGGTCCGGCCGATCCGGCCGACGCCGGCGCCGGTGCGGATGACGGCGGGCCAGTGCGCCTCGGCGAGGAAGTGCACGGTGTTCTGGGAGGTGACCAGGCGCAGCCGGCGGCGGCTGACGTCGTAGATGTCCGGGAACAGCGTGCGGTTCATCGTCGCCCTGGCGTTCTCGTGCAGCGCCTCCAGCGCGAGGTTGTTGAGGTGGCCGTTGGCGTCCATATCGCCGTAGCGGGCGGAGATGTCGGCGATCACCGGGTACGAGTCGAGCCGCAGCCGCAACTCATTCGGCCGGTCCGCCGTGGTCGTCCAATCGGTCACAAGGAGCACAGCGTACTTACATTAGCGCTCCCCGACGAATTGCGGCGCTCATCGGAGTACGCCCGGCTGCGCTATCAGGTCGGGAAGGCCGTCAAAGCCGCTGCTGCTTAATGGCTTTCGGCGCCGTGGCGCCAGCTCACCAGGGCGACCGCCGCCACCATCACCGCCGCCGCACCCGGCAGCGGGTAGGGCAATAACGCGCTGGCCAGCAGGGCCAGCGCCAGCACCGCCGTACCGGCGGCCTGGACCGCGTCGCGGCGCACAGCGTCCAGCGCCAGCCAGGTCGCGACGACGAACACCGCGAGGGGGATGGTCAGCGTCAGGCCGGCCACCGTGTGGGGCAGGTGGCTCTCGTGCAGGCGTTTCGCGACGGCCAACTCCACCCCGGCCGAGAACGCCGCCGCCGAGGCGAAGATGAAGTAGTGCAGATAGCCCCAGAAGAAGGCCCGCGGCTTGGAGACCGTCTGGTCATGCTGCGGTCGGTCGAAGTAGATCCACCACATCGACGCCACGACCACCAGTGCACAGGCCGCGATGCCGATCAGTCCGGTGCGCTCGTGGCTGTCGGACAGGCTGCCGATGATCGAGTTCGCCACCGCCAGGATCGATTCGCCGAGCACGATCAGGGTGAACAACCCGTAGCGCTCGGCGATGTGGTGGTGGTGAAAGGTGAGGCCGCGGTGATGTTCGGCGATCGGCGCGACCGACAGGTCCACCGCCGCCAGGACCAGGAAAAGCCACAGCGGGCCGCCGAACACCGCCCAGGCCACCCACAGCGACTGCGCCGCGACGATGCCCACGGCGTAGCGGATGCAGGTGCCCCGGTATCGCGGATCACTGATCGCGGCGCGGGTCCACTGCGCGGCCATCGCGACCCGCATGATGACGTAGCCGACCACGATGGCCCGAAAGTCGTTGTCCAGCATCGCCCGTTGCGCACCGGCGGCGATGGTGAGTGCCCCGGCCATCCCGACGAACGTCGTCAGCCGGTAGAGCCAGTCGTCGGTGTCGAAGGCGCTGGCGAACCAGGTGAAGTTGATCCAGGCATTGAAGATCGCGAAGAAGACCATCGCGTAGGTGAGTACGCCGCCGGTGAAGTGCTGTTCCTCCCACAGATGGTGCAGTGCACCCGAGGCCTGCGACACGGCGACGACGAACACCAGGTCGAAAAGGAGTTCGAGCGAGCTGGCCGCGCGGTGCGGTTCGTCGGGGTCGCGGGCGAGCATCGCCCGCAGGCCGGCCGTCAAAGACGGCGGGGCGCGTGGTTAGACCGGGGGGTAGGCGGGCGGTGGGTAGACCCCGCGCAGCGCCCACGGCAGCCAGCTGAAGAAGTACTCGATCTCGTCAGTCGCGTCGTAATCCGGGTTCGGATCCATATCAGTCCTTCCAGCGCTGCTCCTGGCCGGGAGTCTAGCGCCGGCGGCACGCGCCGCAACGCTGATCTCGGGCATTGCCTAAACTGTCCAACCAGTTGATAGAGAGCCGGCGGGAGTCGGGGTAGGACGAGCGAGGACATCATGCCACCCGAGAACGGGATGACCCGCCGCGAAGAGCTGCTGGCCGTCGCCACCAAGCTGTTCGCCGCCCGTGGCTATCACGGCACCCGGATGGATGACGTCGCCGACGTCGTGGGCCTCAACAAGGCGACGGTCTACCACTACTACGCGAGCAAGTCGCTGATCCTGTTCGACATCTATCAGCGCGCCGCGCAGCGCACCCTGGCCGCGGTCCACGACGACCCGTCCTGGACGGCCCGCGAGGCGCTCTACCAGTACACCGTGCGGCTGCTGACCAACATCGCCAAGGATCCCGAAGGCGCCGCGGTGTACTTCCAGGAGCAGCCCTACATCTCGGAGTGGTTCACCGACGAACAGGTCGCCGAGGTGCGGGAGAAGGAGACCCAGGTCTACGAGCACGTCACCGGCCTGATCGACCGCGGCATCGCCAGCGGCGAGTTCTTCGAGTGCGACTCGCACGTGGTGGCGCTGGGCTACATCGGCATGACGCTGGGCGCCTACCGCTGGCTGCGCCCGGACGGGCGGCGCAGTGCGCAGGAGATCGCCGCCGAGTTCAGCACCGCGCTGCTGCGCGGCCTGATTCGCGACGACAACACGCGCGTGGAATCACCGCTGGGCGAGGCCCCCGGCACGAAGGCGCACGCCTGAGCCGGCGCCCCACCGCCGGCCGATGATGAGCAGTCCGAGGAGGCGGACGGCCGTCGAGCACTGGATATGATCGGCCGATGCCGCTCGTCTCCAAAACGCTAGAGGTCGGCGCCGACGCGACGGCGATCCTCGGCATCGTCGCCGACTTCGAGACGTACCCGCAGTGGAACGACGAGGTCAAGGCCCTCCACATCCTGGCGCGCTACGACGACGGCCGCCCCAGCCAGTTGCGCATCGACACCGTGGTCCAGGGCCACGAGAGCACCTTCATCCAGGCGGTGTACTACCCCGGCGAGAACCAGATCCAGACCGTGCTGCAGCAGGGCGACTTCTTCACCAAGCAGAACCAGCTGTTCTCGGTCGTCGGCATGGGCCCGGTCAGCCTGCTGACGGTCGACCTCGAGGTCGAGACGTCGATGGCGGTGCCCGCGATGATGGTCAAGAAGCTGGCCAACGACGTCCTCGAGCACCTGGCCGACAACCTCAAGACCCGCGCCGAACAGCTCGGCGCCGGTTCCTAACCCGTTCAGGCCCCGGTCCAGGCCGGTTCAGCGCCACATCCCGTTGCGTTCCAGCTGATCGATCAGCCGCTGCGCGCCGTCGGCGAACTCCTCGTCGACGAGGCGCAGCACGGTGTCGCGGTCACGGCGGCGCAGCGCGTCGATGAGCCTGCGGTGGCTGTCCACCGTGGTGTGGCCCCACGAGATGTCGGTGACGTAGATCAGCGGCGGCATGTAGCGCGCCACGTGCAGCAGGAACCAGGACAGCTTCACCCGGCCGGTCGCCCGGTTGAACAGCCGGTGGAAGCCGAACTCGGCGGCGGTGATGGTGGCCGGGTCGCCGTCGACGATCGCGCGGGCCAGCTCGTCGTTGGCGCTCTCGAGTTCGTCGATCTGCCCGTCGGACAGCCGCTCGACGGCGGAGGCGGCGAGCTCCTTGGCCATCGTGGCCTGCAGCCAGTAGATGTCGGCGATGTCCTGCCTGCTCATCGGTACGACCACATAGCCGCGGCGCGGCTCCAGTTGCACCATGCCCTCGCCGCGCAGCGTCAGCAGCGCCTCGCGCACCGGCGTGATGCTGACCCCGAGTTGGGCCGCGGTCTCGTCGAGCCGGATGAATGTTCCGGGGCGCAGCGTGCCCGTCATGATCGCCTCGCGGAGATGCTGCGCCACCTCGTCGGACAGCTGTGAACGCCGGCGTCCCCGGGGCCGCGCGGCCCGTGCGGAAGCCGGTGCGTTCACGTGACCTCCGAGGACTTGTGTGGGCGACGGCAACGCAATAGTGTGACCCAGGCGACATCAGATTTGATCAAATATAACGACGCTCTGGTGTTCCGGGGTCGAGTTCACACAAGCTTCATGCGCTGACATGGCGGCGGACGGAACAGAGGACGAGGTGACCGCACAGCTGAGCACGGCTACCGAGCAGCCGTATCTGTCCCGTCGCCAGAACTGGAGCAATCAGCTCGCCCGGCACGCCCTGATGCAGCCCGGCGCGACCGCCATCCGGTTCATGGGTCGGACGACGACCTGGGCCGACTTCGACCACCGGGTCAGCAAGCTGGCCGAAGCGCTGCACCGGCGCGGGGTGCGCCAGGGCGACCGGGTGATGATCCTCATGCTCAACCGGCCGGAGTTCGTCGAGGCCACCCTGGCCGCCAACCGGATCGGCGCGATCGCGGTCCCGGTCAACTTCCGGCTGACCCCGCCCGAGCTGGCGTTCCTGGTGGAGGACTGCCAGGCCGCCGTGCTGGTCACCGAGCCGGTGCTGGCCGCCGTCGGCACCGCGGTGCGTGACATCGCGCCCACGCTGACCACCGTCGTCGTCGCCGGCGCGCCGACCGACGGGGACGTCCTGGGCTACGAGGACCTGGTGGGCGAGGATGGCGACCCCGCCCCCGCGGTCGACATCCCCAATGACAGCCCGGCGCTGATCATGTACACCTCGGGCACCACCGGACACCCCAAGGGTGCGGTGCTGACCCACGCCAACCTGGCCGCCCAGGCGATGAGCGCGATGTACACCACCGCACCCGACATCAACAACGACGTCGGCTTCATCGGCGTCCCCCTGTTCCACATCGCCGGCATCGGCAACATGTTGGGCGGGCTGCTGCTGGGCACTCCGACCGTCATCCACCCCCTGGGTGGCTTCGACCCGGGTGAGCTGCTCGACGTGCTGGAGGCCGAGCGGGTCACCGGGATCTTCCTGGTGCCCGCCCAGTGGCAGGCGGTGTGCGCCGCGCAGCAGGCCAAGCCGCGCGACATCCGGCTGCGTGCGCTGTCCTGGGGGGCGGCGCCGGCCACCGACGCCCTGCTGCGGCAGATGTCCGAGACGTTCCCGAGCAGCAAGATCCTGGCGGCGTTCGGGCAGACCGAGATGTCGCCGGTGACCTGCATGCTGCTCGGCGAGGACGCGATCCGGAAACGCGGTTCGGTGGGCAAGGTCATCCCGACCGTCGCCGCCCGGGTGGTCGACGAGAACATGAACGACGTGCCGGTGGGCGAGGTCGGCGAGATCGTGTACCGGGCGCCCACCCTGATGGCCGGTTACTGGAACAACGAGAAGGCCACCGCGGAGGCCTTCGCCGGCGGCTGGTTCCACTCCGGGGACCTGGTCCGGATGGACGACGAGGGCTACGTCTGGGTCGTCGACCGCAAGAAGGACATG
>JAGQTW010000425.1 GCA_020438785.1 Mycobacterium sp.
TGGGTTCTCATGATCGAACATCATCTGGATCCGGCCACGTCCATCCTGCTGGTCAAGCCGCAGTCCGCCCTGGACAAGAACGACTTCGTGGAGATGGCCAAGGCCGTCGACCCGCAGATCGAGGCCCACGGCGACCTCGCCGGGCTGATCATCGAGGCGCCGCACTTCCCCGGTTGGGACAGCTTCGGCGCGCTTGTCAGTCATATGCGCTTCATCCGCGACCACGAGAAGCACGTCAAGAAGATCGCGGTGGTCACCGACTCACACCTCGGCGACGTCGCCGAGCACCTGACCTCACATTTCGTCTCGGCACAAATCAAGCACTTCCCCGCCGGCGAGGTCGAGCAGGCCCGGAGCTGGATCACCGCCGCCTCGTAAGGCTATGGGCGCGGCCAGGTTTCGGGCAGGCCGTGCCCGCCGTCGGCGACCAGCGCCGCGCCGGTGACGAACGACGCCGACTCGTGCGCGAGGAACAGCACACACGCGGCGATCTCGTCGGGGGTGCCACTGCGCCCGATCGGTCCGGCCGCCGCGGCCGCCGCCTCGAACGGCAGCTGTGAACCGGTCGCGACGTAGCCGGGCGCCACGACGTTCACCGTGACGCCATCGCCGACCACCTCCAGCGCCAGCGCACGGCTGAGCCCCACCAACCCGGCCTTGGCGGCGGTGTAGGTCGACTGCCCGGGCATCGCGTTGACGGTCCCCGTCGTCGACCCGACCGACACGATGCGCCCGTAGCCGGCCGCGGTAAGCACCGGCACCGCGGCGCGATACATCAGGAACGCGGTGGTCAGGTTCCGCGCGATCGCCGCCTCCCACTGCTGCAGCGACAACCCGGCCACGTCGTCGTCGGAGTCCCAGCCCGACGAAACCGACGTCATCCCGGCGTTGTTCACCACGATGTCCAGTCGGCCCCACCGTTGTACGGCCGCATCGACCAGGGATTCGGCCGATCCGTCGACGGTGAGGTCGGCGATCACGCCCACCGCGGCATCACCGAGTTCGGCGGCGCGATCGTGGATGCGACCGGAGGTGGCGCCGAGCACCACCCGCGCGCCCTCGGCCACCAACTGCCGGGCGGCGGCGGCGCCGATGCCCTCGGGCGCGCCGGCCCCGGTGATGATGGCGACTCGGTCGGTGAAACGTCCCACGGTCAGACCTTCTTCGGTACGTCGGAGATCAAGCCGCCGTCCATGACGAACTCCGCGCCGGTGGCGAACGACGACTCGTCGCTGGCCAGGAAGAGCACGAACGTCGACACCTCGACCGGCTCACCGATGCGGCCCAGCGGACTGGACACGAGATCTTCGGGCATGTGCGCGGTCATCGGGGTACGGATCATGCCCGGGTGCAGCGAGTTGACCCGAATGTTGTTGGGCGCCAACTCCAGTGCGGCCGACTTGGTCAGCCCGCGGATCGCCCACTTGGAGGCGACGTAGCCGTGGTTGCCCGGCGTGCCGCGCATCGCCTGGATGGACGACATGTTGATGATCGAGCCGCCGCCCGCTTCGGTCATCGGCTCGATCACCGCCCGCATGCCGAGCATGGTGCCGGTCAGATTCACGTCCAGAACCCGTTGCCAGCGTTCACGTTCGAGGTTGCGCAGCCTGCGGCGGTAGACGATACCGGCGTTGTTCACCAGGACATTGAGGGTGCCGAATGCGTTGAGCGCCAGGCCGACTGCGGCGGCCCAGTCCTCGGGGCTGGTGACGTCGAGGTGGACGTAGCGGGCCGCGTCACCGATCTCCTCGGCCACCGCCCGGCCCTCCTCGTCGAGGACATCGCCGAGCACGACGCGCGCCCCCTCGGCGGCGAGCAGTCGGGCGTGCGAGGCCCCCATCCCGCGGGCGGCCCCGCTGATCAGGGCGACCTTACCGTCGACGCGTCCCATGGGCGGGAGGTTACCGGTGTGGGGTGCCGGAAAGCGCTATCACCGGTGAGATCTGATAGCGCCGGTGATGGCGGATTCTGAAGAAGAGTGTCACCTCGGAAGCGGTCGAGCGTCAGCCCTGCGGCAGCGGCCCGGGGTCGGGGCGCGGGTCCATCGCCGGATCGACGGCGGCGCCGTCGAGGGCGTGGGGATCCTGGGTCAGGTCGACGTCGTGGTCCAGGTTGGCGAAGACCGGAAGCATGTTACACAACATGGCGAGTTTGAGTTGGCAAGGCGGCATGCCTCCGTCGTCGGCAGCCGCAGGAGCCGCAAGTGCGACGGCAACCACGCCCGCCGCCGCGGCGAAGGCCGCCCTACGCAGGAAAGTCGGCACTCGAAACCACCTTTCGATGGTCCACTGTAACTAGGACAGCCCGAACTCGGTATGGATGTTGTCGATGCCGGCCTTGATCGCGTCCAGCGCCGACTGCCGCGCCCTGATCTTGCTGGCCAGATGCGCACCGGCCTGCAACGTCGCGAACTCGCCGGCGGCCTCCAGCGCACGGGGCAGCACCATCTCCGGCATGTCGATCTCGTCCACCCAGCCCGCCGCCAGCGCCGTCTCGCCGAAGAACACCTTCGCCAGCCCGACCGCCTGCTGGTAGGCCGACGGGGTCAGCCGCAGCCGCAGCACCTCGAGCGCCGGGTAGGGCAGCACCATCCCGATCGCCACCTCGTTGGCCTGAAAGGTGTACGCGGGCGCGGCGATTCGATGATCGACGCTGCACGCGAGGAACGAGCCCATCGCGATCGCGGGCCCGGTGCAGGCCGCCACCACCGGCTTGGGGAACGACAGCAGCCGGTGCGACAACGTGAACCCGCCCTTGAGCATGTCGATCGACGCCTGGACGTCGCCGGAGCGGAACACCTTGAGGTCGAACCCGCCGCTGAACACCCGCTCGTTGCCGGCGATCACCACCGCGCCCGCGTTCTCACCCTCGGCGCGGTCCAGCGCGTCGTTGATCGCCTGCAACATGGCGGGGCCGAGGACGTTGACCTTGCCGTCGTCCATCGTGATCACCGCGACGGCATCGTCCTTGCGATAACTGACCAGCTCACTCATGGATGCTCCTTCGTCGCGGGGATGTTCAGGCGCCCATCAGGGCGTGCCACTGCTCGAGATTGGACACCTTGTAGACGTAGTTGCTGCGCTTGACCTCCGAAAGCGCGGCACTCGGCTCGATCGAATACCAGTGCCCGGGGAACACCGTCGGATCCCCGGACAGCGCGGCCAGCTGCTGCAGGCTGCGGTACATCTCGTCGACGTCGCCGCCGGGGAAGTCGGTGCGCCCGCAGCCGTCCAGGAACAGGGTGTCCCCGGCGACCAGCCGCCCGTCGAGCAGGAAGCACTGGCTGCCCGGGGTGTGGCCCGGGGTGTGCAGCAGCTCGATCTCGATATCGCCGACCTCGACCGTGTCACCGTGCACGTGCGTGGTCAGATCGCTCATGGGGATGCCGGTCACCCGCGACACCCACAACGCCTCGTGGGTGTTGACGTGCACCGGCACGCTGACCCGTTCCAGCAGCTCGGCGAGCCCCTTGAGCTCGAAGCCCATCATCGAACCGCCGACATGGTCGGGGTGGT
>JAGQTW010000426.1 GCA_020438785.1 Mycobacterium sp.
CCGTCCAGGGCGGCCTGCAGGTAGCGCTGCTTGATCGCATCGGGAACCGTGGAGTCCGACGTGAGCAGAAAGCGGGTGCCCATCGCCACACCGGCAGCGCCGTAGGACAACGCGGCGGCCAGGCCGCGACCGTCGAAGAAACCGCCCGCGGCGACGACGGGAATGTCGACGGCGTCGAGCACCGAGGGCAGCAGCAGCGTGGTGGCCACCGGGCCGGTGTGCCCGCCCCCCTCACCACCCTGGACGATGACCGCGTCGGCGCCCCAGCTCGCCACCTTGCGGGCGTGCTTGGCCGCACCCACCGACGGAACCACCACGGAGCCCGCCGCTTTGAGGCGCGCGATCAGTTCCTGCTTGGGCGCGAGCGCGAACGAGGCGACCTTCACGCCTTCGCGGATCATCAGGTCGACCCGATCACCGGCGTCGGCCGCATCGGCGCGGATGTTGACCCCGAACGGTTTGTCGGTCGCGGCCTTCACCTTCGCGATCGCGGTCGCCAACTCGTCGATGGTCATCGTCGCCGACGCCAGGATGCCCAGACCGCCGGCGTTGGACGTGGCCGAGACAAGTCGGGCGCCGGCCACCCAGCCCATCCCGGTCTGGACGACCGGATGCTCGATGCCGACCAGCTCGGTCAGCGGGGTGCGCAGCCTCATACCTTCACTTCCTTGTCGCGCAGTCCTTTCGGGTCGATCCGCTCGCGGATGAGCGCCTGCTCCTCACCGCTGGGCAACCGGGTCCGATCGGCGTCGTCTAGTCCGTGGACCTCGAAGGAGGTGTTGTCCCGGACCTCGTCGGGTTCCACCCCCGGGTGCAGCGACAGCGCCCGCATGGTGTGGTCGGGCCCGCCGAAGTCGAAGACGCCGAGATTGCTGACCACCCGGTACACATCGACGAACCGGTAGGCCGGGTTGTCCGGATCGACCTTGTCCCAGCCGATCCCGGAGACGATGTCGACGTGAGAGCAGAACACCCGCTTGGAGTGATTGCCAACCCAGTAACTGGTGGCGTGGTTGATGGTGTTGCCGGGGGCACCGCGGACGCCGAACATCTGCCGGGTGGGGTGTTGCAGCGGTCCGAACGCGGACAGGTTCTGGTTGCCGTAGCGGTCCACCTGGTTCGCGCCCATCACGACGTGCCGCCGGCCCCACGCGAGGGTCTCGAAGACCCGGCCGAAGGGCATCCAGCCCTCGACCGCCCCCGATGCGCCGATCGCCGGGGTGTCGGCGAGCAACTGCGCCTCACCGTCGGTCAGCAGGATGTCCGGCGCGAACGTCAGCCGGGCCAGTCGGGCCCCGATGGACACCACCGTGGTCATCGGGCTGACCATGATCTCGCCGGCGTCCCGGAACAGTTCGGCACAGGCGATGACGCATACCTCGGCGCGGCTGACCTGGATCACTTCGCCTCCTGCTGCTCTGCGAACCGGCGCACCGCCGCCTGGTAGTCGGCCTCGGTGCCGGACAGGTAGGTCTCGACGAACTCCTGCCAGGTCGACTCCTCGGCCGCGGCCGATGCATAGTGCCGCTGAAACTTCTCGTCGCGCCCGTAGTCGGGCGCCGCGGTGGTGAAGTGGGCCCCGTTGGGGGCTTCGACCACCTTGTCGACCATCATCCGGTTCACCAGCAACGCTTGCGGCGGAACGGCTTTCACCAGCTCCTCGGTGGACACCACCCGCTCCACCGACAGATAGCGGTGGTCCGCCGCCATCAGGAACAGGTCGTCGAAGTACGGATCGATACCGGTGTAGGCCGCATTACCGTGCCTGTCGCCGAGGTTGAGGTGAGCGAACGCCGCGTCGAGCCGCAGTGCCGGCATGGCGACGAGCTCCTCGTAGCCCTCTCCCGTTTTGTACGGGGACCGGACCGTCTTCAGTTCGCCGTCCCAGAAGTCAGGTACCGAACTGCCCAGCCCAGCGCGCGTCGGCAGGAACGGAAGCCGTTGTGCGGCAGCCTGCAGACCCGACCGCAGCATGCCCTCGTCCATCTCGCGGGCGATGATCGCGCCGGTGGTACGGGCCTTGGAGAACCACGGGTCGTAGAACGGCGGCGAGTCCAGGGACACGAAGCCGTAGTAGACCTTGCTGACTTTTCCGGCCGAGCAGAGCAGACCCAGATCCGGGCCGCCGTAGGTGACCACGGTGAGGTCGGTGACGGCGGTGCGCAGCAGCGCCCGGACGAAGGCCATCGGCTTGCGCCGCGATCCCCAGCCGGCGATGCCGATCGTCATGCCGCTTTCGATGTCGGCGACGGCCTCGTCGAGCGTCGTTCGCTTGTCTCTCACTTCGAGGCCTTCTTCGTTCCGGCGAAGGCGTCGCGGTGCTCGTCGGCGACCCCGGCCAGGTTCAGCTCGAAGGTGAAGCCCT
>JAGQTW010000427.1 GCA_020438785.1 Mycobacterium sp.
CCGGTCCGGCGCCGACGATCACGACGTCCACCCCGGGGCTCATCGCGGCTCGCCCAGGAAGCTTTGCACCTCGGCGCCGCAGAAGAAGCCCTGACAGCGGCCGTTGAGCGCGCGGGTGCGCCGACGCAGCCCGTCGAGGGTGCGGGGTGGGATCACCGACCGGCAGGCGTCCCGCAGCTCGCCCTCGGTGACCCGCTCGCAGAAGCAGACGATGCGCCCGTAGGCCGGGTCGGCCGCGATCGCGGCGGCGTCCCGGTACGGCCGGGTGAAAGCCTCGCCGAGATTGGGCATCCGCGGTGGCTCCGGCAGTGCCGCGACCGGTTCCAATTCCAGCCCGGCCGCGCCCAGCTGCGCCAGCGCGTGCTCGGCGATCGCCATGCCTGCGGTCAGGCCGGTGGACCTGATCCCGCCGACCAGCAGGTAGCGCTGGGCGGGGTCGGCCTCGATCAGGTAGTCGTCGCGGTCGGCGGCGGCCCGCAACCCGGCATAGGTGGCGGTCACCTCCTCGTCGAGCAGCCGCGGCAGCAACCGTCTTCCCTTGTCCAGCAGGCCGTTCAGGCCGTCGGCGGTGGTGGCGGTGTCGGTGCGGTCGGTCAGGTCCTCGGCGGTGGGGCCCAGCATGACGTTGCCGTAGACGGTGGGGCTGATCAGGACGCCCTTGCCCCGCGCGGTCGGCACCGGCAGCACGATGGTGTCGACCAGCCGGCGGGCCAGCTTGTCGTAGACGATCAGTTCCCCGCGCCGGGGGGTGACGCGGAAGCGGTCGAAGCCGAAGTGGCCGTCGACGACGTCGGCGCCGAGACCCGCGGAATTGACCACCCAGCGGGTACGGATCGGGCCGTCACCGGTGTGCAGGGTGGTGCGGCCGGCTTCGACCTCGACGGACTCGACCCGGCAGCCCAGCCGCAGGTGCGCGCCGCGGTTCACCGCATCGGTGGCCAGGGCCAGGTTGACCGTCCAGGTGCAGGTGATCGACTCGTCGGGCACCGTCAGCCCGCCCAGCGCACCGGGACCGAGGTGGGGCAGTCGGTCGTATACCGTTGTGGCGTCGATGATTTCGCAACGCCCATAGGCGTTGTCCTCGGCCTTGTCGCGCAGACCGGGCAGGGCGTCGAGTTGTTCGGCGTCCCAGGCCACCACGATCGCGCCGGTGCGTTCGATCGGGATACCGGTGCCGACGGCGTACTCGGAGAGCAGTCGGTAGCCGCGGCGCACCAGGTCGGCCTCCAGCGTGCCGGGTTTGGCATCGAAACCGGTGTGCAGGATCGCGGTGTTGGCCTTGCTGGTGCCGTCGCCGACGTCGGTGCGGGAGTCGATCAGGGCGACCGTCAGCCGGTGGCCCGCCAGTTCGCGGGCGATGGCCGACCCGACGATCCCGGCCCCGATGACGGCGACGTCGTATCCGGCGCTCACCGCGGATCCTCGTGTCGGTAGGTGGTGGTCGCCAGTTCCCGCCAACCGCAACGGAATTCGTCGGCCCGCTCGCCACTCCAGCGCGGCTCGAACGTGGCGGCCGGGACCCACGCGTCGACGACGGCGGCCAGGCCGCGGTCGGGTTCGAGGCTCAACCGGGCCAGCGCGGCGGCGCCCAGGGCGGTGGCGTGCGGTGAGGGGTAGACATCGACCGGCAGTTGCAGGATGTCGGCGATCACCTGCAGCAGCACGCTCGACTGGGTCAGTCCGCCGTCGACCCGCAACCGGGTCAGGGCGGCGCCGGCGTCGGCCTCGACGGCCGATGCCAGTTCGGCGATCTGAGCGGCGATGCCCTGCAGCACAGCTAGTACCAGATGACCGCGGTCGGTGCCGAGCGTCATCCCGGATATCGAGGCGGTGGCCGTCGGCTGCCACCACGGCGCCGCGAGGCCCGCCAGCGCGGGCACGCACAGCACGCCGGCGTTGTCGGAGGCTGCCACCGCGTCGATCTCGTGGGCGCCGGTGATGACGCCGAGCGAGGACAGCCAGCGGATCGCCGAGGCCGCGGTGTAGACCTGCCCGTCCACACAGAAGGTGTCGGCCCCGCCGACCCGCCAGGCCACCGAGGTGGTCAGCCCCGCGGTGGAGCGGACCGGGTCGGCGCCGGTGTTGGCCAGCAGGAAGGCGCCGGTGCCCAGCGTGCACTTGGCCGTCCCGGGTGCGAGGCAGTCCTGCGCCAGCAGGGCAGCCTGCTGATCCACCACCACACCACCGACCGGGGTGTCCCGACCGAAAGCGGTTGTGCTGCCGATGATCTCGTCATTGCCGACGATGACGGGCAGCCGCTCACCGGCCAGGCCGAACAGCTCCAGCAGGTCCCGGCTCCAGCCCGGGTCACCGAGGTCCACCAGCAGCGAGCGGCTCGCGGTGGTGGCGTCGGTGACGAATCGCCCGGTGAGCCGATGCAGCAGCCAGGTGTCGGATGTGGTGACCACGCCCGCGGTTTCGACGTTCCTGCGCAGCCAGGCCATCTTGGGCGCGGAGAAGTACGGGTCCAGCACCAACCCGGTGCGCCGCGCGATCTCGTCGCGGTGCTCGCGGAGCTCGGTGCACAGCGCCTCGGCCCGCCGGTCCTGCCAGACGATCGCGGCCGACAGCGGCCTGCCGGTGTCGGGCTCCCAGGCCAGCACCGTCTCGCCCTGATTGGCAAGGGAGACAGCGTCGATGGGACGGCCGGCCTCGGCGACCGCGGCCCGGCCGGCGGTGAGCACCGACTCCAGCAGTTCGGCGGGGTCCTGTTCGACGGCGCCGCCGGCGGCGTAGCGCGGATGGACCGGCACCTCGGCCACGCCGACGACGCCAGCCTCGGGGTCGACCACGATGGCCTTGGTGCCCGACGTGCCCTGGTCGATGGCGAGCACGGTCACGCCTGACATACAACCACGGCCGGGCGAGCCAACCGGCCCGTCGCGCGGCGGGCGACACTAGCCGCGCCGTCGCGCGGCGGGCGACACTAGCCGCGCCGTCGCGCGGCTGCTGCCTCCAGTTCCTCCTCGTAGGCGCCCTCGTCGCGACCGAGCGCGATGGTGGCCGCGGCCATCGCCCCGACGGCGATGGTCAGCACCACCGCTGCGGGCTTGGAGACCGCGAGGTGCTCGCCGAGGACCACCTCACCCAGAAAGACCGCGACGACCGGCTCGAGCACCAGCATGGCGGGTACCGACGCCCGCAGCGAGCCGGCGTGGAACGCCGACTGCTGCAGCAGGGTCGCGATCACGGCGACGACGATGAGCACGTACAGCAGCGGGGTGGCGAGCAGTCGCGCCCCGCCGTCCATCCGCAGGATGTGCATCACGATCTTGGTCAGCACCGCCACCACGCCGAACAGCACGCCGACCGCGACGGCCAGCAGGATCGCCCGCCGCCAGCCGGTCAGCCGGACGGCCACCGCCAGACAGCACAGGACGAACACGATGCTGATACCCGCGACGAGCACCGCCGTCGGCTCCGAACCCTCGTAGTCACCCGGCTCGGTGCGGGCCAGCGCGACGAACACCGCCAGCGCGAACGTCAGCAGCACCGCCCAGCCCCACTCGGCGCGGGTGACGCGCCGGTGCGCCAGCCGGGCGCTCAGCGGCAGGGCGAACAGCAGCGCCGACACCAGCAGCGGGGCGACCAGGATCAGCGAGCCGTAGGCCAGGGCCACCGCCTGGAAGGCGTAGCCGGTGACGGCGGCACCGGTGCCCGCCCACCACAGCCGGCGGCGCAGCAGCGTGGCCACCATGACTGTGCTGACGCCCTGGTCGTGGGGAACGTCCATGGTGGCGCGCTGGCGCACCACGATGCCGATGGCGGTGAACACGGCGCCGGCCAGAGCAGCGGCCACGACCAGGGCGTGCTCGAGCAATGTCCGTCCTTCCGATCCGGCCGACTGGTTGACCGCGATGTGACCGCAGTTCCGAATGTACGGGCCTCAGTGCACCGCGACGACCGTCGGCACGCTGTTGTAGCCGCTCACCCGCACCCAGCGCGGGGTTGTTCCGGCGGTCGGGACGTGGCCGTGGATCTCGACGGTCTCGCCACCGAACACCGTCACGTAGTTGTCGTCGTACTCGATGGGCAGGATCTCTTCGGCGAGTGGGCTGGTCAGCAACTCGGCCCGCTCGAAGAACGCGATCCCGGGGTTGGGGTTGTGCAGGCGAATGGTGACCTTGTCGGTGGCGCCGGCGTCGTACCGGGCGGTGACGTCCAGCGCCGTCTTGGGCAGGTAGTTCAGCGCGGTCATGTCCGCCCAGCTCACCTGTTTGGAGTCGAAGGCCGCGTCGTTGGTGGGCGGCCCGACGTCGTCGGCCCGCTGGGACTGCCAGTAGAGGTTGTCGGCGACGACGTGACCGTCGGCGTCGAGGAGCTCGCAGCGCACGAAGAACACCTTCGAATCGGGTGGACCGGGGGGCAGCGTCATGGCCTGCACCGCGGCCCCGGAGTCCACCGCGATGTCGTCGGCGGCGCGGTCGTCGCGCACCCGGCCGCGTAGATCGTAGGTGCGGACCCGGACCCGCAGGCCATGGTGTTCGTCGGGGGTCTGGTTGACGACGCTGACCTTGCCCTGCCGGTGATTGCCGGTGGCGTAGGAGTCGAACACCACCGAAAGCGGCCGCAGACCCTTCTTCGCGCCGTAGTACGCCCCGCCGGGCCGCAGGTAGTAGTCGAAGATGTTGCCGAAGAACGACGGCCAGTGGCTGTTGAGCATCCAGTAGATCGTCATCTTGTGGCCGTCCCAGCCGTTGGCGGCGAACGACTCGAACTGGGCCCGGGTGGCCTCGTAGTGGGCGAG
>JAGQTW010000428.1 GCA_020438785.1 Mycobacterium sp.
GCATCGGGCGCACCGGCCGCGCCGGACGTTCGGGCACCGCGCTGCTGTTCGTCACCCCGCGCGAACGGCACCTGCTGAATTCGATCGAGCGGGTCACCCGCCAGAAGCTCGTCGAGGGTCAACTGCCGTCGGTAGAGGACGTCAACGCCCAACGGGTGGAGAAGTTCCGCGACTCGATCACCGATGCGCTCAACGCACCCGGGTTCGAGATGTTCCGGCGCCTGATCGAGGACTACGAGCGCGACAACGACGTGCCGATGGCCGATATCGCCGCTGCGCTGGCGCTGCAGTCCCGTGACGGCGCCGAGTTCCTGATGACCGAGCCGCCGCCGGAGAAGAAGAGGGAGCGCCCGGAGCGGCCGGAGCGCGAGCGCGCCCCCCGCAAGACCCGCGACGATCTGGCCACCTACCGCATCGCCGTCGGCAAGAAGCACAAGGTGGGCCCGGGCTCGATCGTGGGCGCGATCGCCAACGAAGGTGGGCTGCATCGAAGCGATTTCGGCCACATCACCATCAAGAGCGACTTCTCGCTCGTCGAATTGCCTGCGAAGCTCTCCAAGCAGACACTGAAAGCGCTTGAAGATACCCGGATCTCGGGTGTACTGATCGACCTGAAACCCGACCGCGGCAGAGCGTCGTACGACGCGCGCCCCTCCGGTGGGAAGCCCCGGCGCCAGGAACGATGACGGCGTCCAGCGAGGTCGACCAGGGCGGCCTCGAACAGATCTCCACGGTCGACCGGGTCGCCTCGCTCACCGGTGTCCGCGCGCTGGCCGCCCTGCTGGTGCTCGGCACCCATGCCGCCTACACCACCGGCAAGTACACGCACGGCTTTGTGGGACTTGTGTATTCGCGGATGGAGATCGGGGTGCCGATCTTCTTCGTGCTGTCCGGCTTCCTGCTGTTCGGCCCCTGGGTGACGGCGGCGACCGCCGGGGGTGCGCCGCCGTCGTTGGCTCGCTACACCTGGCATCGGATCCGGCGCATCATGCCCGCCTACGTCGTCACCGTGTTGGCCGCCTACCTGATCTACCACTTCCGCGACGGTGGCCCGAACCCCGGCCACACCTGGGTCGGGCTACTTCGCAACCTCACCCTGACCCAGATCTACACCGACAACTACATGTTCAATGGCTATCTGCACCAAGGGCTTACGCAGATGTGGAGCCTGGCGGTCGAAGTGGCCTACTATGTCGCCCTGCCGATCCTGGCCTACCTGCTGCTGGTGGTGCTGTGCCGCCGGCGCTGGCGCCCGCTGCTGCTGCTGACCGGCCTGCTGGCGCTGGCACTGGTCAGCCCGGTCTGGATGGTGCTGGTGCACACGACGCACTTCCTGCCCGACGGCGCCCGGTTGTGGCTGCCCGGCTACCTGGCCTGGTTCATCGGCGGCATGACGCTGACTGTGCTCAAGGCGATGGGCGTGCGCTGCTACGGGTTCATCGCGGTGCCGCTGGCGGTCATCAGCTATGTCATCGCCTCCACCCCGATCGCCGGTGAGCCCACGACCTCACCGACCGGCCTGGCGCAGGCGCTGGTGAAGGTCGGCTTCTACACCGCGGTGGCGACGTTGGTGGTGGCCCCGCTGGCGTTGGGCGACCGCGGTTGGTACGCCCGGCTACTCAGCACCCGGCCGATGGTGTGGCTCGGTGAGATCTCCTACGAGATCTTCCTGGTCCATCTCGTCGTCATGGAGATCGCCATGGTCGAGGTGCTGCACTGGCGGGTCTACACCGGTTCGGCGGCGGTGCTGTTCGTCGTGACCCTGCTCATGACTATCCCGGTGGCGTGGCTGTTGCACCGGTTCACCCGGGTGCGCTCCTAGCGGCCTCGAGCGCGGGCGGCGTGTGACCAGACGCTGGGCACGGGGATGGTCACGGCCTCAGGTCGGCTCGGTCGCGGTGAGCGAATTCCGTTCCCCCCACGTCGTCGCGGATGGCCTCGACGAGTGCTGCCAGCCCGCCAGGGCCGCCCTCCTGCCACAGTTCGACCTCGTGGGGCTCCAGGAGGATCGTCCTGTTGTAGATGCCGACTGTTCCACACAGCACGTCAAGGACCAGTCCTTCAGAAGTCTGGTCCAACCGCCACGACCAGGTTTCATCGTGCAGAGTGATTCTGTCCACGGGTCAAGGCTATTGGGGATTGGCGGCGACCGGGCACACCATCGGCACCACGAACTCCTCGAGCATGGCGCGCTCGTCCTCGGCGTCACGCCCGGGGAAGATCAGCAGCGAGGTCAGCACCCGCACCAGCCAGCGGGCCCGCCGATCGACGACGGCGGGATCGTCGGGGCGCAACGACAGAAGGAAGCCCGCCGTCAACGCCTGGATGACCTCGGACTGTTCGGCCATCTCCGCCCCGATGGGCGAGTCGGTGGTGGCGAACCACCGTGACAGTGCCGGGCTTTCGCGCACCAGCCGCATCGACGTGGTCAGGCCGGCCAGCAGCCGCTCGCGGGGGTCCTCGATATCGCCGATCAACTCGGTCATGTGCTCGTGCAGCCGGTAGGCCTCCCGGTGCAAGTATGCGGTGTGCAGCACCTCGCGGTTCTCGAAGTAGCGGTACAGCGTGGCCCTGGAACATCCGGCGGCGCGGGCGATGTCGTTCATGCCCACCCCCGCGACATCGTGCTCGGCGAACAGCGCGCCCGCGGCGTCGAGGATCCGGTCGGCCGCGACCTCCGCGCGCCGGGATCCCAGCCAGTCCCTGCCCGGCATCTAGCCGACCACCCGGAACGGCACCGACAGCGGTCGTCGCACGTAACCGCCTCCGGCCCATACGATTCCGGACTCGTCGACCTCGAAGTCGGGGCAGCGGGCCAGTAGCTCGGTCAGTGCGATCCGGGCCTGCATCCGGGCGGCGGCGGCCCCGAGGCAGTGATGCGCGCCGTGGCTGAAGGTCAGGATGTTGCGGGGGCGGCGGGTGACGTCCAGTTCGCCGGCGTCGGCCCCGTACTGGCGTTCGTCGCGGTTGGCCGAGCCGTACAGCAGCAGGACCTTGCGCCCGGCCGGGATCGTGCGGCCGTGCAACTCAACGTCATGGGTGGTGGTGCGCGCCAGCCCCTGCACCGGGGAGGTGAGCCGGAGCAGTTCGTCGACGGCGTCACCGATCAGGTCCGGTTGCCCGGCCAGCAGCCGGCGTTGGTCGGGCCGCTGGTGCAGCAGTTGCACCGAGCCGCCAAGCATGCCCGTGGTGGTGTCGTTGCCGCCGGTGACCAT
>JAGQTW010000429.1 GCA_020438785.1 Mycobacterium sp.
GCGTGCACCTCGATGATGTGGTCGATGATGGCGTCGTTCTTGGCGGCCGCGGTGATGTAGACCCGGTCGGCCTCGTCCTCACGGACGTTCGGGGTGTTGGGCGGGATCGGCGACACACCCAGCTTGTAGAACTGGCGCAGCTGCTCACCGGCGGCCAGCGCGGTGCCGGTCATCCCGCACACCGTCGGGTAGCGGTTGATCAGCGCCTGCACCGTGATGGTGTCGAGCACCTCGCCGGTCTCGGTGGTCTCGATGCCCTCCTTGGCCTCCACCGCCGCCTGCAGCCCGTCCGGCCAGCGCTGCAGCGCGGCGATCCGGCCGCGGGAGGAGTTGATCAGCTGCACCGCGCCGTCACGGACGATGTAGTGCACGTCGCGCTGCAGCAGCACATGGGCGTGCAGGGCGACGTTGACCTCGGTCAGCGTGGTGCCGACGTGCTCCTCGGCGTACAGGTCGATACCGCCGAGGGCCCTCTCGATCTTCTGCGCGCCGGTCTCGGTGAGGTGGACGTTGCGGCTGTCGCTGTCGGTGTCGAAATCCTGCCCGGGCACCAGATCGCCCACCAGGCGCACGATTTCGAGCTTCGGGGTCTCCCGGTGGGTGGTGCCGGCCAGCACCAGCGGCACCAGCGCCTCGTCGACGAGGACCGAGTCGGCCTCGTCGATCAGCGCGACGTCGGGATTGGGTGACACCAGGTCGGCGACGTCGGTGACCAGCTGG
Source organism: Mycobacterium sp. (assembly GCA_020438785.1). Classification (GTDB taxonomy): domain Bacteria; phylum Actinomycetota; class Actinomycetes; order Mycobacteriales; family Mycobacteriaceae; genus Mycobacterium. The sequence continues at coordinate 721 of JAGQTW010000429.1, forward strand.
TCGCGCAGCACGTCGAAGCCGATCTCGTTGACCGAGGCGTAGGTGACATCGCATTCGTAGGCCGCCCGGCGCTCCGCGGCGGTGGAGTCGGCGGTGATCCACCCGACGGTCAGCCCCATCGCCTCGATCAGCGGGCCCATCCACTCGGCGTCGCGGCGGGCCAGATAGTCGTTGATGGTGACGACGTGCACGTGCCTGCCGGCCAGCGCGTAGCCGGCGGCGGCGATCGCACCGGACAGCGTCTTGCCCTCACCGGTGGCCATCTCGACGACGTCGCCGGCGAGCATCCGCAGCGCGCCCAGCAGCTGGACATCGAAGGGACGAAGTGCGGTGGTCCGTTCCGCCGCCTCCCTGGCGATGGCGAGGAACTGGCCGATGTCGCCCGAGTCGGCGAGGTCGTCGAGCAGCAGCAGCTTGGCGGCCTTGCGCAGCTGCTCGTCGTCGAGGTCGCGGGCCTTGTCGGCGAACTTCTCCGACGAGGCCACCTCGGTCATCGACTGTGCCTTGACCTTCTCGGTGCTGGCGCCGAGCAGCCGCCAGAAGCCCCGGCTGATGCGGCCGGGGCCGGAGTCGCTGGACTTGGAAGCCGTCTTGGACGTCGCCTTCGAACTCTGAGCCACGGGTCAACGGTACCGGCGGCGACAGGGCGTCCCGTGCCGACCGAACCGGATCACGCCAAATTCGACCGCCGTGGGTAGGCCACCGCCGGGTCGGTCAGCGTGTTGACCACGGTTGCCACCCCGCTGTCGAACGCCCGGCGCAGCGCGGGCCGCAGCTCCTCGGGTGTCGAGACCAGCTCGCCGTGTCCGCCCAGCGCCCGGACCACCTCGTCGTAGCGGGTGCCGGGGCGCAGCTCGGCGACCACCGAGTAGCCGTACAGCGCTTCCATCGGGTGTTTCTCCAGCGCCCAGATGCCGTTGTTGCCGACCACCGAGACCACGTGCACGCCGTGCCGCACCAGGGTGTCCCATTCCATGCCGGAGAAGCCGAACGCGCCGTCGCCCTGCAGCAGCACCACCTGGCGGTCGGGCCGGGCGAGCTTGGCGGCCAGCGCGTAGCCGGGGCCCGAGCCCAGACAGCCGAACGGCCCGCTGTCCAGCCACGCGCCCGGGACGTAGCTGTCGATGACCCGGCCGGCGTAGGAGCCGAAGTCGCCGGCGTCGATGACGACGATTGCGTCGCGGTCCAGCAGGGGCATCAGTTCGGCGTAGACCCGCATCGGGTGCAGCGGGGTTCGGTCGTCGGCCAATTCGGCCGCCTCGGCGGCGCGGGCCGCCGTCTCGACCGTGCGCAGCGCACCGATCCACGGTTCGTGGTCGGGGCCGGCCGCGGTGGCCAGCGCGGTCAGGCTTCCGGTCAGGTCGCCGTAGAGTTCGGCGGCGACCGCCCGCGGGTGCTCGCGGTCCGGCCGCACCCGGTCGGCGACGACAAGCCGGGTCTCGGCGCCGAAGACGCCGCCGAAGCCGAGTCGGAAGTCCATCGGCACCCCGACCACCAGCGCCACGTCGGCCTGCGCGAGCGCCTTGGCGCGGGCCCGGGAAAACGCCAGGTCGCGGTCGGCGCCGACGATGCCGCGGGCCATCCCGTTGGCGAACACCGGGATGCGCAGTGTCTCGGCCAGGTGCAGCAGGGCGTCCTCGGCGTGGCCCCACCACACGTTGGTGCCGGCCATGATCACCGGCCGCTGGGCGCCGGCGAGCAGTTGCACCGCCATCTCGACGGCGGCGCCGTCCGGCGGCGGCAGGCTGGGCAGTTCGGTCAGCGCGCCCGGCTCGCCGCGGTCGTGCGCCTCGCCGAAGACGTGTTCCATCGGGAAGTCGACGAACGCCACCCCGGACGGCGCCCCGACCGTCGCGCGCAGCGCGTCGTCGACGCGGTCGCCGACCGCGCCCGGAGAACCGGCGGTGACGGCGTAGTGGGCCAGCGGCGCCACGAACGGCACGTGGTCGATCTCCTGCAGTGAACCGCTGCCCCACCGCAGCGCCGGGGCCCGGCCGCCGAGCACCAGCATCGGCGACTGGTTCTGCTGGGCGGCCGCCATCGCGCTCATCCCGTTGGTCACGCCCGGTCCCGCGGTCAGCGCCACCACCCCCGGCACCCGGGTGACCTTCGACCACCCCTCGGCCGCGAAGGCCGCGGTCTGCTCGTGCCGGGTGTCGATCAGCCGGATGCCCTCGCTGCGGCAGCCGTCGTAGATCGAGAAGAGATGCCCCCCGGACAGGGTGAACACGGTGTCGATGCCGCTGGCGCGCAGCCGGCGCGCGATCAACCGACCGGCGTGAACGGGGTGCCCCGAGGGAGCGTCGATGCCCATCCGGCGAGCGTAACCACCGCGCCCGGCCGCCGGCTGACGCTGACATTTCGCTTGGCATCTGGTGCTGTCAGCCGCCTGCGCCGCGCGGTCAGGGTAGGTTCGCCGGGTATCGCACCGGGCGTCCGGGGGACGCCGTCGCAGGAGGAACCGCGTTGGAGAACTTCAAGCCGTCGTTGGACTGGGCGCACGAGTTCGTCCCCTCGATGCTGTGGATCCTCAAGACGTACGCGATCACCGCTGTGCTGAGCCTGCTGGTGCTGGTGCTGCTGGCCAAGTTCACCGTGTGGGGCCGGCAGTACTGGCGGATCACCGGTGACTACTTCAAGGGCCGCAAGAGCATCGGGGTGTGGGCCTGGGTCGCGGTGCTGCTGTTGTTCGAGATATTCGTCTCGAAGCGCGCCTGGTGCC
>JAGQTW010000430.1 GCA_020438785.1 Mycobacterium sp.
GCCAACCGCAGCGACCCGCTGCCGTAGGGCTCCTCGCCGCCGCCGGTCAGTTTCGCCGCGGTTGCGCCCGCCGCCGCGGCAGCGGCGACCTTGGCGCCGCCGCCGACAGCCGCCGACACCGTGCGACTCACCGGCACCTCACGGGTGACCTTGCGGACGGTCAGCAGTAGGAAGGCGACGAAGCCAAGGATGAAGGCCAGCGCCATCAGCCACCAATTGAGGTTCTGCATCACCGTGCTCCAATCTCACGCGAGCCGGGCAGGTCCGCGATGGCCTCTTCCCTGCTGGTATGCCGGATGGTCAGCACCGTGAGCACCCAGGCGACCGCTGACCCGACCGCGAAGGCCAGCAGATACCACAACCACTGAATGACGAATCCCATGTCGATACTCCCTAGCTCACTGTGATGTCGGTGCGGCGGTTCTGGGCCCGCCCGGCATCGGTGTCGTTACCGGCGACCGGCTGGCTGGAGCCGACACCCTTCGTGGTGACCTGTCCCGCCGAAACACCCTGGGAAACCAGGTAATCGCCGACCGACTTGGCCCGATTCGCGCTCAACGGATTGTTGATGGCGTCGTTGCCGGTGTTGTCGGTGTGCCCGACGATCGCGACCTTGGCGTCCGGGCAGGCCTTCAGCTTCTCGGCGACAGCGGAGAGTTCCTGCTTGGTCGCCGCCGTCAGGGTGAAGCCGTCGGTCTCGAAGGTGATCGGCGTCTTGAGCGCGGCGGTGATGTCGGTCTGCAGATCACCGCAGCTCCCCGTCCCACTGGGCGCCGCACCCTTGACGACGATGTTGTTGACGATCGTGACGTTCGGCCACGCAGCCTTCGCGGCGGCCTCGACACCGGCCTTGATCTCCTCGGACGGCGCGGTGCCGGTGAGGGTCAGCGTGCCGCCCTCGATGTTGAAGTTGAAGTCCGGAACGTCGACGGCGGCCTTGAACAGCCCGCCGAGTCCGGAGAAGTCGGGACTGCTGACGCCGGCCTTGATGTTCAGCTTGTCGATCAGGTTCACGCCGGAACCGAAGGCCGCCTTGAGCGCGTTGAGCAGGGCGGTCTTGACGTTCAGGTCGGGCAGGTCACCGGTGAGGGTGAAGTCGTTGCCATTGCGCAGGATCGACAGCGGCGCGAAGTTCAGCGACGGCAGCGAGGGCACCGAGATGCTCGGCGCGGTGATGCCGATGCTCGGCGTGCTCACACTGACCTTGGGCTTGCTCAGCGTGCCCCAGCCGATCAGGCCGAGCAGGAGTGGGATGAGCAGCAGACCCAGCAGCCAGCCCCACCCCGGTGGACGGCGGTAGTACCTCGATTCGGCACGCCACTCCGTTGCCGTGGCACTCACCCGCGCATCATCGGAACCCGTCATCGGTTCCCTCCTCCGCCGTTTGACCGGCGCGTCAATTACTCGAACCGATGCACGATACGACGGGGAACCCGGCAACACAAACGTATCGCCGGATTCTGATGAAATCAGCAAACGCTGTCGCCAGCGAACCACCGATTCTTCACTGAGGGTGCCCAGCGGTCACCCGGCGTTCAACCGGTGACAGGCAGATCAGGTCATCGGGTGCCCAGCAGGTCGATGACGAAGATGAGCGTCTTGCCGGAGAGCCGGTGACCCGAGCCGGCCGGGCCGTAGGCCTGCTCGGGCGGGATGGTCAACTGGCGGCGGCCGCCGACCCGCATGCCGGGGATGCCGTCCTGCCAGCCCTGGATCAGGCCGCGCAGCGGGAATGAGATGGACTCGCCGCGGTTCCAGGAGCTGTCGAACTCGTCGCCGGTGTCGTACTCGACTCCGACGTAGTGCACCTCCACCGTGGCGCCGGGCTTGGCCTCGTCACCCTCGCCGACCACCAGGTCCTCGATGACCAGTTCGGCGGGCGCGGGACCGTCAGGGAACTCGATTTCAGGTTTCGTCGTCACCGGTCCCACGCTAGTCGGCCGATCAACCGCTGCTCACGGAACGCTCCACCCGGCCGTCGGTACCCAGCCGTTCGCGGGCGGCCACGCTCGAGGTCGTCGCCGTCAGCCGCACCCGGTCGGCCCGGAACAGGTCGTAGGCGTACTCGAAGGGCCGCTCGGCGCCGTCGCGGGTGATGCGGGTGATGGCCAGCAGCGGCCTGCGGTTGGGGATGCCCAGCCAGTGCGCCTCGCGGGGGCTGGCGCTGACCACCTCGATGGTCTCGGTCGACGACACTGGCACCAGCCGGTAGCGGACCGCGAACAACTCGTACAGGGAGCCGCCGAGCGGCTGCTCGAGCAGATCGGGCACCTGCTCGACCGGGAAGCAGGCGTAATCCACCGAAAGCGGAACCCCGTCGGCGAACCGGAGCCGCCGGATCGCGAAAACCTCGGCACCGCTGTCGATCTCGAGTGCGGTCGCTTCGGTCGGGGTGGCGGGCCTGCGATCGGTCGCCAAGACCCGGGTGGCGCTGGTATGCCCGCCGCTGCGCAGCCGCGCGGGCAGTCCGGCCAGCTCCGCGGCGTGCCGCTGCACCACGTCAGCCCGCACGAAGGTGCCACCGTTGCGGCCGGCGCGCCGCTCCAGCACGCCGGCCCGGCCCAGTGGCAGCAGCGCGCTGCGCAGCGTGGACCGCGACACCGCGAACCGCTCGGCCATCTCACGTTCGGTGCCCAGCCGGGATCCGGGCCGCAGCGTCCCCTGGGCCAGCATGGACAGGATCCGCCGCCGCACGTCCTCGGCGATCGGTCCGCCCTGCGACTCCGCCATGGGCTACCGGCGCACCGCGTCCGGTGACTCGGGTAGCACCTGGCCGCCGTCGACGGCGATGGCCTGGCCGGTGATGTAGCCGGCCTCGCTGGTGGCCAGGAAGGCGGCCAGGTAGCCGATGTCCTCCGGCTTGCCGAGGGTGCCCGCGGGGATGGCCCGCGTCATCCCGGCGATGTACTCCTCGCCCATGTCGGCCAGGCCCTCGGTGTAGATGTTGCCGGGCAGCACCGCGTTGACGGTGATGTGGTGGGGCGCCAATTCGATTGCGGCGGTGCGCATGAAGCCGAGCTGGGCGGCCTTGGAGGCGCCGTAGTGTGACCAGCCCGGAAAGCCGGTGATCGGCCCGGTGATCGACGAGGTCAGGATCACCCGTCCGCGGCCCGAGGCGATCAGCGCATCCAGGCAGGCCTGCACGATGTAGACGGTGCCCTTCACGTTGACGTCGAGCACCTCACCCAGTTGTTCCGGCGTCATGGTGGCCAGCGGGGCGTCCGGGAAGATCCCGGCGTTCGCGCACACCACGTCGATCCCGCCGAACGAGTCCCGCACCGCCGCAGCGGCATTCGCGCACGATGCCGGGTCGCTCACGTCGGCCCGCACCCCGAGAACGGTTCCGGCACCGAGGGGGCCGAGGTCTGCGACGACGGTGTCGAGGTCCGCTTGGGACCTGGCGGCGATCGCCACGTCGGCGCCCGCGGCGGCGAACACCGAGGCGATCCCGCGGCCGATGCCCTTGCTACCGCCGGTAACCAGGACCGCCGTCCCGGTCAGATCGAACATGTGAACTCCCCTACCGGTCGTCAGACCCTCGATCCGAAGATGGCTTCCCGCAACCAGGTCCGGTCCTCGAGATAGCGCTCGGCCAGCCGGGCGGTGCCCGGCGCGAACTGCCCGCCGACGCCGACGGCGGCGTCGGCGTCGTGGTGTGAGGCGATCCAGGCGGTGAGCATGATGCGGCGCATCATCACGAAGGACGGGACGAGTTCCAGGTGTGCGGCCGGAATGGCTCCGATCTCGCGATAGCCGGTGAGCCAGTCGGCGATGATGCGCTCACCCGCCGGGGTGTCCTCGATGAACGACACCGCGGCGCCGAGATCCGCCAGGTACCAGGACCAGCCGCAATCGTCGAAGTCGATCACGGTGATACCGGCACCGATGTCGGCCGGGTCGACCATGAGGTTGGCCAGCCGCAGGTCGGCGTGCACCAGGCCGAAGCGGTCTGGTGCGCAACCGAATTCGGTGAGTTTGGCCGTGATGTCCGCGGCCGCCC
>JAGQTW010000431.1 GCA_020438785.1 Mycobacterium sp.
TCGGAGCGCCGCAGGATGAAACCCACCTGCGGGCCGTTGCCATGGGAGACAACGAGTTTCCAGCCCTGCTCGACCATGTCGATGAGCGGCGGCACCGTCCGGCTGACCGTCTCGTACTGCTGCGGGATGGAATCGTGCTCGGCGTCGGTGACCAGCGCGTTGCCGCCGAAGGCGACGATCGCGGTGCTCATTGGGCAAGTCCGCTCGTGAGCGCCGCGATGGCATCGTTGAAACACGCCATCGGCGCGGTCGTGATGCCCGCCCCGATCTGCCCGACCCCGGCCTCCCGGTGCGCGATACCGGTGTTGATGATCGGCAACACCCCGGAGTCGGCGACCAGCCGGGCATCGATACCGGCCGGTGTTCCGCCGAAGTTCAACGGCGGCAACGTGAACGCCGGGTTGGTACCCAGGGTGATCGTCAGCATCCGCCGGCTGTTTGCCGTCGCATCGGCGGGCGTACCACCGACGAACTGGACGATGGCGGGCGAGGCCGCCATCGCGAAGCCGCCCAGCCCGTTTGTCTCGGTGATCGCCGAGTCCCCGAGGTCGGCCGCCGCATCGGCCACCGTATAGCCCGGGAAGTACAGCCCGTCAACGGGATTCGCCGGCGCCTGGAACCACTGGTCACCGGTGCCGCTGAGCTTGATGCCGAAATTCACGCCGTTGCGCGCCATCACGGTGACCATGCTGCTGCCCGGCACACCGGCGGCGGCGTCGGTCATCGACTTGCACGCCGCCATCGAGATGTTCAAGAAGAAGTGGTCGTTGCCGGCGACGAAGGCCAGGGCCTTGCGCACCGCCTCGGCGGCGACCCCGGAGTCCAGCAGCGCCAACGTGAGCCGCTTGAACAACAGCGCCGAGGCCGCGGCGTTGCGGTTGTGCAACTCGTCGCCCATGTGCAGGGCCTGGGCCATCAGCGGTTTGAGGTCCGGGTCGGCCAGTCCGCGCACGGCGACCTGCATGGTGTCGAAGAACTCGCCACCTAGCCAGCGCAGCCGGTCCAGCACCTCCGGCGAGTTGGCGCCGAACCGCAGCACCTTGCCCAAGCCCTCGTTGAGGTTGCAGTACGCCCGGTTTCCGGCCGCGGTGTTCTCGACCACCCACACCGGCATGGACGGGCTGATGATGCCCGCCATTGGCCCGACCGCGCTGTGCTCGTGGCATGGTTCGAGGGCCACCGCGCCGCTCTCGGCCAGCTTCTCGGCGGCCTCGAGATCGTCGGCCCAGCCCTCGTACAGGATGGCGCCGGCGATGGCGCCCCGCTGCGGTCCGCACATGTCCGGCCAGGCGATCGGCGGCCCGGAGTGCAGGATGCGGCGCTCCCCCGGACCGAGCCCGGCGATCGCCTCGCCCGCCCGCACCAGGTCGACCAGCCGAGGCTGTGCGGCCAGATACCGGTCGTAGGCGACGCGGTTGGCCTCCTCGATCCGCGGATCGCCGACGAGGGTGGCCAGCGTCCAGCCCAGGGCCGCGTCGGCGCCCGCCGGCGGCGCCCAGGTGATGTTCGTGACCTGGCCGCCGGCGGCGGTGATGTTGTTGGCGAAGCCCTGTAGGCCGATGTTGACGACCTTCAGGTCCTCTGCGAAGAGTTTCTTCATGCGCTGGCTCCCTGACGCTCGGCGATCAGCGTTGCCGACCAGACCGCGGCTTCGGCATTGCTGGAGGCCACCAGGACACCGGCCGCTTTCAGCCCCGCAACGGATTTGGCACGGTCCTGCGGATCGAGGTCGGTACCGCAGACGTAGCCGATGAACGCGACGGTCCGGCCTTCGGCCCGGGCTTTCGCCCGCGCCGACCCGATGATCGCGAGCAGTTCAGCGGTTGGGTCGTCGGCCGAGCCGTAGCCGAGCACGATGTCGAACAGCACCACGGCGGTGGTGGGATCGGCGACCTCATCTCGGATGCGGGCGTCCTTCTGGGACGGATCGATCATGGGATGCGGTCTGCCCTGGGTGAATTCGTCATCACCCATGTCGACGATCGTGTTCTCCTGACTGACCCGGATGTCGGACAACGCGCTGTTGCCCTTCACCGGCGTGTTGGAGTAGGCCGAGATCCCGAACGAGCGATGCACCAGTTGCGCCTCATAACAGAAGGTGCCGCCGGAGAAGATACCCCGCACGTAGCGCTGGCTCGGCGCCATCGCCCGGGCGAGATCGGATAGCGTCCTGCGGGTTTCGTTGGACAGCGCGATCTCCGTCGAACTCGGCTGCTCGCCGCGGGCCAGCGCCACGGCCATGTCGGCGGCCTGCGCCAGGTAGGCCGCGCCGTACACGCCGTTTCGGGTGATCGACGCCGGGTCGGCGCCCAGGAAGATCACCACGACCGGCTTGTCGCTCGCCTCGGCGGCCGCCAGCACGTTCGCCGCCACATCGGGCGAGGGTGGTTTGGAGACCAGGACGATGACCGAAGTGGCGGGGTCGCCGTCGAGGGCGGCCAGGCCGTGCAGCATCGAGATGCCGCCGATGGCGTCGGCGAGGTCGTGCCCGCCCGTACCGAGCGCCTGGGAGACCCCCGACCCGTTCTGGTGGATGCGGACCGTGACCTCCTGGGTGCCCGTCCCGGAGGCGCCGACCACCCCGATGGGGCCGCGGCGAACCACGTTGGCGAATCCCAGCGGGATGCCGTTGACGATCGAGGTGCCGCAGTCCGGACCCATCACCATCAGGTCGGCCTCGCGGGCGTACTGCTTGAGCGCCAACTCGGCGGCGGGGGTGACGTTGTCGCTGAAGATCATCACGTCCAGGCCGAGCCGCAGCGCCTTGAGGGCCTCGGCCGCCGCGTAGTCGCCGGGCACCGAGATGAGCGCGAGGCTCAGCGCCGGATCCTTGGCGACGGCCATCTGGATGCTGGTCGTCGGGGCGGCCGCGGCGGTCTCGTCACCACCATCGCCGGGCGCGGCGGACAGCAGCTTGTCGGCGAGTGCAATCGCCTCTTCACAGGCCTCCTCGGTGCCCGAAACAGCGACCACGAGGTCGTTGGGCCGGACTTCGAAGGTGCCCAGCCCGGCCTGGGCGAGGTTTTCGACGTTGGTCGCCGACGCCATCACCACCGACGCGGCCTCGATGCCCGGGATCGCGGTGACCTGGGCCGAGACCGTCATCAAGGACACCGAGTCCTTGTAGAGGTTGGGGTAGAACCGTGAGCCGATACTCATCGGACGGCTATGCGGTGGCTGCGAGGAAGCGGTCGGAGTCGGAGACCCAACCGAAGATGGCCCCCTGTGCCTTGATCATCTCCAGGCCCACCCGCTGGAACTCCGGGAAGTACGACGCCACGCAGTCGCTGAGCACCACGCACTCGTAGCCGCGGTCGTTCGCCTCCCGGACCGTGGTGTGCACGCAGACCTCGAGGGTCACCCCGCACACCACCAGCGTCTTGATCCCCCGGTCGAACAGGATCTGTTGCAGGTCGGTGGCGTGGAAGGAGCCCTTGCCCGGCTTGTCG
>JAGQTW010000432.1 GCA_020438785.1 Mycobacterium sp.
GGCGAGGTTGACGCCCAACTTGGACAGCGCCATCGAGGCCAGATGGTTGTGCGCATCGATGAAGCCGGGCAGGCACATCCGGCCGCGCAGGTCGATCTGTTCGGTGCCGGCGCCGATGAAGTCGTCGGCGCCGTCGCGGGTGCCCACGTGCACCAAGTCGCGGCCGCGCACCACCACCGCCTGTGCCCACGGTTGCGCCGGGTCGCCGGTCCAGATCGGGCCCCCGGTGAGCAGGTAGGACTTCGTCACATCGGCGACGCTATCCCGGCGGGTTTGGCCACGGTGCCGGTTGCCGCTGTGACACCCTGACAGCCATGAAGACAGCCAGGAAAACTCTGTCCGCAGGACTGGGCACCGCCGCGTTGGCTCTGCTGCTCGCCGGCCCCGCATCGGCGACGCCGGGCACCGGGGTGCAGGTGGAGACGCTGTCGAAGAACACGGTCAACGGGGTGGACTACATCGTCACCCAGATCACCGTCGCCCCCGGCGGCGGCACCGGGTGGCACTACCACCCCGGCGAGGTGTTCGGCTTCATCAAGGAGGGCACGATGACGCACTACGGACCCAACTGCCTGGTTGACGACGTCTTCGCCACCGGGGTTCCGGTGAAGGAGGGCGTCGGCCCGGGCTTCGTGCACAACGGTCGCAACGAGGGTTCCACCCCGCTGGTGATGGAGGTGGTCTACATCAACCCGGTCGGCACGCCGCTGTCGGTGGAGGTTCCCGAACCGGAGAACTGCACCATCCCCTGACGACGTTGTGACGGCGCACCGGCCTCGGGTGCGCGAGCTGGCGGCTGCGGGGTTCAATGTCAGCAGGGAGAGGAACGGAGGCGGGCGTGGCGGGTGAGCAGATCCGATGCTTGGTGACGGGCGCCACCGGCTACATCGGTGGGCGGCTGGTACCGCGACTGCTGGACGGCGGGTTCGCCGTTCGCGCCCTGGCCCGCAATCCCGACAAGCTTTCGGCCGTGCCGTGGCGTAAGGACGTCGAGGTGGCCCGCGGCGATCTCAACGACCGGGCCTCGCTGGAGGCGGCGTTCGACGATGTCGACGTCGTCTACTACCTGGTGCACTCGATGGGGTTCGAAAAGGATTTCGCCGCGGAGGAGCGTCGCGCGGCCGAGAACGTCGTCGCGGCCGCCCGCAAGGCGGGGGTGCGCCGCATCATCTACCTGAGCGGATTGCACCCGGCGGGGGCGGAACTGTCGACGCATCTGTCGTCGCGCACCAGGGTCGGCGAGATTCTGATCGCCTCCGGTATCGAGACCATCGTGCTGCAGGCCGGGGTGGTGGTCGGTTCCGGCTCGGCGTCGTTCGAGATGATCCGCCACCTCACCGACCGGCTGCCCGTGATGACCACACCGAAGTGGGTGCACAACAAGATTCAGCCGATCGCCATTCGCGATGTGCTGCACTACCTGGTGGCCGCAGCCACCGCCCAGGTGCCCACCTCGCGGGAGTGGGACATCGGCGGCCCCGACGTCCTCGAGTACGGCGACATGATGCAGATCTACGCCGAGGTCGCCGGTCTGCGGCCCAGGCACATGCTGGTGCTGCCGGTGTTGACACCCCGCATCGCCGCGCTGTGGGTGGGCCTGGTCACCCCGATCCCGTCCGGGCTGGCGCGCCCGCTCGTCGAGTCGCTGCACTGCGACGCGGTGATGGACAACCACGACATCGACACGATCATCCCGCCGCCGCCCGGTGGGTTGACCCCCTACCGAAAGTCGGTGTCGCTGGCGCTGGCGCGCATCCCGAGCGGCGACGTCGAGTCGGCGTGGCACACCGGCACCGCGGCGCAACTGCCGAGCGACCCCGAGTGGGCGGGCGAGGTGGTGTTCGTCGACACCCGGTCCCGGCACAGCAATGCCAGCCCGACCGACTTGTGGAAAGCCGTCGAGGACAGCGTCCCGGAGCGCTGGCAGGTCGAGGAACACGAACCGGGCAACGTCCTTCGCCTGCGCGCCCAGAACGGGGGACCCGGCGAGCGCTGGCTGGAGATGCGGGTCATCCCGGAGGGCAGCGGCAGCCGCTACGAGCAGCGCACCCTGTTTTATCCGCGCGGATTATTGGGCCGGGTGTTCTGGTACGCCGGGCGGCCGGTGCAGACGCTCGCCTCCCGGGCGCGGGCGCGGCGGGTGACGTCGGCGGCTCGCTGACCCGCGGCCCCCCTAGGGCCGACGCAGCGCCGAGACGTTGTCGTTGTCGGCCTGGACCGGATGTCGCCTGCCTTCCGGCTCCTGGATGGGCACGCCCGTCCGGGCGGCCGTGGCCAGCATGTGCTCGACGACGTTCTTGCCCAGCTGGGCCTCGCCGGGCAACTCGATCGGGTAGCTACCGTCGAAACACGCGCAGCACAACCGGGTTGCGGGCTGGTCGGTGGCGGCGATCATGCCCTGTTGAGAGATGTAGCCCAGGGTGTCCGCGCCGATCGCGTGGCGCACCGCCTCGAGCATCTCGCCCTGATTGTCGACGGCGTTGGCGATGAGTTCGGCCGGTGTGGCGAAGTCGATGCCGTAGAAGCACGGCCATTTCACCGGCGGCGAGGCGATGCGGACGTGCACCTCGACGGCGCCGGCCTCGCGCAACATCCGGATCAGGGCACGCTGGGTATTGCCGCGCACGATCGAGTCGTCGACCACGATGAGCCGCTTGCCGCGGATCACTTCCTTGAGCGGATTCAGCTTGAGGCGGATACCGAGTTGCCGGATGGTCTGCGACGGCTGGATGAACGTGCGCCCGACGTAGGCGTTCTTCATCAGCCCCTGCCCGAACGGAATCCCGGACTCCTGGGCGTAGCCGACGGCGGCCGGGGTGCCGGATTCCGGCACGCCGATCACCAGGTCGGCGTCCACCGGCTTCTCCCGGGCCAGCCGGCGCCCGATGTCGACGCGCGCGGCGTGCACGGAGCGGCCGGCGATGGTGCTGTCGGGCCGGGCGAGGTAGACGTACTCGA
>JAGQTW010000433.1 GCA_020438785.1 Mycobacterium sp.
TGACGTCGAGGGTCTGGCCGGTGATCCCACTGGACAGGTCGCTGGCCATGAACAGGATCGCCGAGGCCACCTCGTCCTCGGTGGGCAGGCGCTTGAGATCGGAGTTCACCGCGGCCGCGTTGTAGATCTCGTCGACGGTGGTCCCGTACTTGCCGGCCTGGTGCTCGAAGTAGCCCTTCAGCGTTCCGCCCCAGATGTAGCCGGGCAGAACGGAGTTCACCCGGATGCCCTGCGGACCGAGCTCGCTGGCCAGCGACTGCGACATCGCCAGCAGCGCCGCCTTCGCCATCTTGTAGGCGCCCTGCTTGGGGTCGGAATGGCGCAACACCATCGAGTTCACGTTCACCACCGAACCCTTGGCCTCGACGAGCGCCGGGGTGAAGCCCTGGATCATCCGAAGCGCACCGAGCACCGTCAGTTCCAGGGTCTCCCGGATGTGCTCGAACGAGGTGTTGGCGAACGGCTTCATCGACGGCACCTTGAAGGCGTTGTTGATCAACACGTCGACCTTGCCGTACGCGTCCAGGGTCTGCTTGACGAGATTGTCCACCTGGCCCTCGTCGGTGATGTCGGTGCCGATCGCCACCGCCCGGCGACCGAGGTCGGCAACCTGCTTTGCGACGTCTTCGAGTCGTTCGACAGTCCGTGCCGCCAGCACCACGTCGGCGCCCTCCTCGGCACATCGACGCGCCAGGGTGGTGCCCAGCGCGGGCCCCACCCCACTGATGACCACGACCTTGTTCTCGAGCATTCCGCCCATGAGTTATCCCACCATCCTGTTGCCAATCAGCTTCTGGCGCAGCGCGATCCGCTCCCGCCAGTCGTCGTCGGAGATCTTGTTCTGTTCGAAGTACGGGAGCTTGTCCGGCACCGCGCCGAGATCGACCAGCTCCAGTGTGGGACCGTCGGCCTCGGTCAGCTGCCGGGATACCCGCTGCCAGCGGAACTGCAGGTAACCCTTGCGGTGCCCGAGGGTCTCGATCCAGTTGGTCACGCCCGGGCTCTGGTCGGCGACGACGATGCGGATCTTGCCATCCGGATCGGCTTGGGCCTGGGTGCCGTTCAGCGAGGTCTGGTGGTTGATGTAGTCCAGCGAGATGTACCAGAGGCTGCCGAGTTGGAAGCCGAGATACGGCGCATCGGTCACCGGCAGGGTGAGGATCAGAGCCTGATCGGGCGGCAGGTCGTAGTGACCCACCGACGAGTACTGGGTGGCCAGTCCACCGGGGGTGAGCCGCGGTGCGGTCAGCGTATTGACCGGGAGGTTGTCGTAGAACCACTTCGGAAACTGCAGCCACGTCTTCACCCGCTGCACCAGTTGCTTTCCGGCCGTCGCGTAGCGCCGCTCGATCAGTTCCTTGGTCAGCGGCGGCGGCGCGGTGCCCGCCGTGTCCGTGCGGGCGATGGCGAAGTTGCCGCGCTGGGCCGACCAGTCGTTGTAGACCTCGCGAATCACCAGCTGCGCGTTGGTGTCCGGAGTGAAGCGCCACTCGAATGTGCCGTCGGCGGCGATGTCGAGCTTGCGGTCGTCGAACGCGGTCTCGCTGTCCGGGACAACCTCGTCGGTGTACTCGCCGCCGAGCAGCTGGAAGCTGACGTCGGTCGTGGTCCCCCGGGTACCGGTGACGACGTATTCGTGGCCGGCCACCACCCGGGTGCCGAAGTACATGGTGTCCGGATTGTCCAAACCCATCTTGGTGAACGGCCCGGTGCCCGAATGCAGGAAGGGATGGTCGCGGTCGTAGTCGAAGGCGACATGCGTGCAGGCCGCGATGCAACCGGCCAGATACTGCAGACCTTCCAGCAGATCGGCCTCGGACTCGATGAACGACGCCTCGCGCACCAGTTGTTCGGCCTCGGAGATGGCGTCGGTCAGCGGTTGTGCATACATCGGAGGGCCTTCCGCGAATGAGTTCTTTTCTGCCTGCCGGTGGTGATCCAACCTGAATCTAGAACGTGTTCCAGGTTGCCGTCAACCGGCCGTTGTTCCAAATATGGATCGCCTCGGTACAATTACGCAATGCCGCAGCCCGAATCCTCCGCCCGCTCCTCGCCGCCGACGCAGCGCGTCGTCGCGATTCTGGACTTCATGGCCGAACATCCGCACGACCGCTTCGGGCTGTCGGAACTGGCGCGGCACGTCGGGCTGGCCAAGCCGACGTGCCTGGGCATCGTCACCACCCTGACCGAGTCGGGGTACCTGGTGCGCGACTCCCGGGACAAGACCTATCGGCTCGGCCCGAGCTTGATCGCTCTGGGGCACATCGCCCAGGAGTCGATGCGCGTCAACCCCGCCGCCCGCGAGGAACTGAGCCGGCTGTCGGGCGCGTTCAACACCACCGCGGCCCTGGCCGCCGTGGTCGACGACCGGATCACGCTGCTGGAGTTGGTGGGCCCGCCGGGTGCCGATGTCGGTGTGCGGGTGGGCCAGAGCTACCCTTTCGCGCCGCCGGTCGGCCTGATGTTCGTGCTGTGGGACGACGACGCACTGCGCGACTGGCTGAGCCGCGCACCGACCATCCCCCTGCGCACCGACACGCAGCGGTTGGATCGCGTGATCACCGAATGCCGCACCGCGGGCTATCTGGTGGAGCGTCTCACGCCCGGGGGCCGACGGCTCTACGCCCTGATGGCGGGAATGTCGAGCACGTTGCCGGACGAACTTCGCGCCCTGCTGGGCGAGTTGATCTCCGACATCGGTGAGCGGGTCTACCTGCGCAGTGAGGCCGAGGCCCGCCAGCGCCACGACATCAGCGTCATCTCCGCCCCGGTCTACGACCACCATCGGCGTCAGATCATGGTGGTGTCCCTGCAGATCGGCCGGGCCATGACCGACTCCGAGATCGCAAGGCACGCAAAGGGCCTGACCGCCACCGCCGATGCGCTCACGGCCGGGCTGGGTGGGTCCAAACCGCAGTGGTGACCCGGCTTTACCTCCGACGTCGGGTTACTGCGCGGCAGTTTCCGCTTGCTCGCGCTTGATCTCCAGCGCGATGTCGATCAGCTGGTCCTCCTGGCCGCCGATCAGCTTGCGCAGGCCGGCACGGTGCAGAAGCTGGTGGGGCGGCACCCCGTAGCGCTCGCCCTGCCGAATGGCGTGCTTGAGGAAGCTCGAGTACACCCCCGAGTAGCCCATGATCAGCGCATTGCGGTCCAGCAGGCACTCGGCGGGCATCGCGGGCGCGACGATCTCCTCGGCGGCGTCGGCGATGTCGAAGAAGTCGATTCCGGTCTTCACACCGATCTTGTCGAACACGCCGATCAGCGCCTCGACGGGGGCGTTGCCCGCGCCCGCGCCGAACCGACGGACACTGCCGTCGATCTGCTTGGCACCAGCGCGCACGGCCTCCACCGAGTTCGCGACACCGAGCCCCAAGTTCTCGTGACCGTGGAAACCGACCTGGGCGTCGTCACCGAGCTCGGCGACCAGCGCGGCCACCCTGTCGGCCACGCCGTCGAGCACCAGGGCACCCGCCGAGTCGACCACGTACACGCACTGGCAGCCGGCGTCGGCCATGATCCGGGCCTGCTTGGCCAGCTTCTCCGGCGGCAGCGTGTGGCTCATCATCAGGAACCCGACCGTCTCAAGGCCCAACTCCCGAGCCAGCCCGAAATGCTGGATCGAGACGTCGGCTTCGGTGCAGTGCGTGGCGATCCGGCAGATCGAGCCCCCGTTGTTCTGCGCCTCCTTGATGTCCTCCTTGATGCCAACACCCGGCAGCATCAGGAAGGCGATCTTGGCGTCCTTCGCAGTCTCGGCGGCGAGCTTGATCAGCTCCTGCTCGGGAGTCTTGGAGAACCCGTAGTTGAAGCTGGACCCGCCGAGTCCGTCGCCGTGGGTCACCTCGATGACCGGAACACCAGCGGCGTCGAGGGCGGCGACGATCGCCTGGACCTCATCCTTGGTGAACTGGTGACGCTTGTGGTGCGAGCCGTCGCGCAGCGAGGTGTCGGTGATGCGGACGTCCCACATCGCGTTGAAGAAGATCCCGTCGGTACTCATGCGCGAGCCCCTTCCGCTACGTTGGCCGCCTCTTTGGCCATCTCCTCGCCCACCTTGGTGGCCGCGGCGGTCATGATGTCCAGGTTTCCCGCATAGGGCGGCAGATAGTCGCCCGCACCCTCGACCTCGACGAAGGTGGTCACCACATAGTTTCCGCCGTTGACCACCGAAGGCTCGTCGAACTGCGGTTCGTTGAGCAGTTGGTAGCCGGGGACGTAGGTCTGCACCTCGGCCACGACGTCCTTGATCGACTGCGTGATGGCGTCGCGGTCGGCGTCTTCCGGAATCGCGCAGAAGATGGTGTCGCGCATGATCATCGGCGGGTCGGCCGGGTTGAGGATGATGATCGCCTTACC
>JAGQTW010000434.1 GCA_020438785.1 Mycobacterium sp.
CCGAAGCCGAAGCCCATCCGGCCGCCGGTCTGCATGCGGGAGAACACCACGAACAGGCCGACGAGCAACAGCAGCGGCAGCAGGTAGACCAGCAGCGAGCCGAGCACGCTGCCCTGGTTGACCACGGTGTTGGTCTTGACGTTCTTGGCGGTCAGGGCGTCGAAGACGTTCACCGCGTAGCCGGTCGGGTACTTGGTGATGACCTTGGTGGAGTTCTCGGTGGCGTCGTTGCCGTTCTTCAGTTCCAGGCGCAGCTGCTGTTCGCGGTCGTCGATCTGGGCGCTGTTGACGTTGCCGGAGTTGATCTGCGACATCGCCACCGAGGTGTCGACGGGCTTGAATCCGCGGGTGTCGTCGCTGAAATAAAAGAACGACCAGCCGAGCAGCAGCACAACGGCGATCACCGTGAGCGTGCGGATCACGTTTTTCCGGTTCATTGAATTCGATGTCCTCGGCTTCATCTCTTGCGGCCGGCCACGGCCGGCGTTCCCCCGGTATCCGCAGCTGGAATAGTTCAGGCTACCGCTACCCCAACGTCGAGCAGAGTCCTGCTGGTTTCCGTCAGCGATTGGTTCGAGTTCAGCCCGGGGCGAACCGCGGCCGATGCCGGCCTTCCGGCGGCCGGGCCGCTGTGCTTGGCTGAGGCCCGTGGCCACCGCGACCCAACGGTCAGTCGACGTCGACGGCGTCGCCCTGCGGGTCACCGAGGCCGGCGAGCGGGGCGCACCGCTGGTCATCCTGGTCCACGGCTTCCCCGACCTGGCGTACTGCTGGCGCGACCAGATCCCGGCGCTGGCGGACGCCGGCTACCACGTTCTGGCGCATGACCAGCGCGGTTACGGCGCCTCCTCACAGCCGGACGCCGTCGAGGCGTACGACATCACCGCCCTGACCGGCGACGTGGTGGCGCTGATCGACGACGTCGGCGCCGAGCGCGCGGCGGTGGTCGGCCACGATGTGGGGGCGGTGGTGGCCTGGAGCCTGCCGTTGCTGCACCCCGACCGGGTGGTGGCGGCGGCAGGGCTGAGCGTGCCGCCGATCCCCCGGCCGCTGGTCCCGCCCACGCAGGCCTTCCGCAACATCTTCGGGGACAACTTCTTCTACATGCTCTACTTCCAGCAGCCCGGGGTGGCCGACGCCGAACTGGCCCGCGACACGCACCGCACGATGCGGCTGATCCTGGGCGGCATGCGCCCGCCCGCCGACGAGACCGACGCGCTGCGGATGCTGGCGCCGGGACCGGCGGGTTTCCTGGACCGAATGACCGAACCGGAGCGGCTACAGGAGTGGCTGACCCCCGAGGTGCTCGACCACTACGTCGAGGAGTACCGCCGCACCGGCTTCACCGGCCCGCTGAACTGGTACCGCAACCTGGACCGCAACTGGCACATCCTGGCCCACCCGCCGGCGGCGAAGATCACCGTGCCCGGCCTGTTCATCGGCGGCGCCGCCGACCCGGTGCTCAGCTTCACCCGGGTGGACCGCGCCCGGGAGGTGACCGTCGGTCCGTACCACGAGGTGTTGCTCGACGGCGCCGGCCACTGGATCCAGCAGGAACGACCCGAGGCGATCAACTCGGAATTGCTGACCTTCCTATCGACCGTGGAGTGGACATGACAGCGCAGCGACCCCTGAACTTCGGTGTCTTCCTGACGCCGTTTCATCCCGTCGGCCAGTCCCCCACCGTCGCGCTCGAATACGACCTGGATCGCACCGTCGTGCTGGACCGCCTCGGCTTCGACGAGGTCTGGTTCGGCGAGCACCACTCCGGCGGCTACGAGCTGATCGCGTGCCCGGAGCTGTTCATCGCCACCGCGGCCGAACGCACCAAGCACATCCGGCTGGGCACCGGCGTGGTCTCGCTGCCCTACCACCATCCGCTGATGCTGGCCGACCGCTGGGTGCTGCTGGACCACCTGACCCGGGGCCGGGTGATGTTCGGGACCGGCCCGGGCGCGCTGCCGTCGGACGCCTACATGATGGGCATCGACCCGGTGGAGCAACGCCAGATGATGCACGAGTCGCTGGAGGCCATCCTCGCGCTGTTCCGCGCCGGCCCCGACGAGCGCGTCGATCGCCACACCCACTGGTTCACCCTGCGTGACGCCGCCCTGCACCTCCGCCCCTACACCTGGCCGTATCCCGAGATATCAACGGCGGCAATGGTTTCCCCGTCCGGTCCGCGCCTGGCCGGGACGCTGGGCACCTCGCTGCTGTCGCTGTCGATGTCGGTGCCCGGCGGCTACGCGGCGGTGGAGACCGCCTGGCAGATCGTCGCCGAGCAGGCCGCCAGGGCCGGCCGGCCCGAGCCGGACCGGGCCAACTGGCGGGTGCTGGGCATCATGCACCTGGCCGACACCCGCGAGCAGGCCATCGACGACTGCACGTACGGGCTGCAGGACTTCGCCGACTACTTCGGCGCGGCCGGGTTCGTGCCGCTGTCGAACTCGGTCGACGAGGCGGCCCGCTCCCCGCGCCAGTTCGTCGCCGACTACGCCGCGCAGGGCGGGTGCTGCATCGGAACATCCGACGACGCGATCGCCTACATCACCGATCTGCTGGACCGCTCCGGCGGGTTCGGCACGTTCCTGATGCTCGGCCACGACTGGGCCGACCCGCAGGCGACCTACCACTCCTACGAACTGTTCGCCCGAAAGGTGATGCCGCACTTCAAGGGTCAGCTGCGGGCCGCCGAGGCCTCGCACGAGTGGGCCAAGAACCTGCGCGGGGATCTGCTGGGCCGCGCGGGTGAGGCCGTGATGAAGGCGATCGGCGAGCACGCCGCCGAACAGTCCTAGACCGGTGCGGTTCAAGGCCTACCTCTTCGATGTGCAGGGCACACTGATGGACTTCTTCGGCCCGGTGAGCACCGCGGTAGGTCGCTACCTCGACAACATCGGCGCCGACCGCGTGGACGCCGCCGAGTTCACCCGCGGCTGGCGGCGCAACTACTTTCACCGGATCGCGGACAATCCGCCGCAACCCGGCAGCTGGCGGCGGGTCCAGGCGCACTACGAGGCGGGATTCGTCGACACCTGCGCGCAGCACGGTCTGCCCGAACCGGACCGGGCCGTCGCCGAGGCCGTCGCGAGTAGTTGGCAGCGCCTGCAACCGTGGCCGGACGTTCGAGCCGGAATCGCCCGGCTGCGGGAACGGGCTGTCGTGGCCGCCCTGTCGAATACCGATATGAGCACGGCGATTTCGTTGTTCAAGGGCCACGCGATCGACATGGACGCCATCTTCACCGCGGAGATCTTCGAGGCGTTCAAACCGGATCCGACCGTGTACCGGCGGGCGCTTCGATACCTCGGTGTGCAGCCCCACGAGGCCGCGATGGTTGCCAGCCATCCCTATGACCTCGAGTCGGCCGGAGCAGTGGGAATGGGAACCGTGTTCGTCAGACGTCCCCTCGAATACGGAGATCCGGTGCTGGCTCACGAGATGCCCGGGGACAGCGTCGGCCAGCGGGTCCGGTCGATCGGCGAGATCGCGTGACGCTCGATGAGGAGTGACCGCGCTACCGTGGCAGGCATGTCGATTTCCCTCCGGTTCATCGGTGTCCTGGCGACCGCCGGAATCACCGTCGCCGCGCTCGCCGGATGCGACTCCAATGCCGGCCCGGTCGGGCAGAACCCGCGGCAGGTCACCGTCGTCGGCTCCGGCGAGGTGCAGGGCGTGCCGGACACGTTGACCGCCGACGTCGCCATCGAGTTCGTCGCCCCCGACGTCACCACGGCGATGAACCAGACCAACGACCGTCAGCAGGCCGTGATCAACGCCCTCACCGGTGGCGGGATCGATGCCAAGGACATCAGCACCACACAGGTCAGCCTGCAGCCGCAGTACGCCGACAACTCGGTGATCGCCGGGTATCGGGCGAGCAACTCGATCCAGGTCAAGATCCGCAAGCTGGACAAGGCCTCCCAGGCGCTGGCGGCGATCGTCGGGGCCGGCGGGGACGCCACCCGGATCAACTCGGTGAGCTACTCGATCGAGGACGACTCCAAGCTGGTCCGCGACGCCCGGGCGCGGGCCTTCGACGACGCCAAGGACCGCGCCGGGCAGTACGCCCAGCTGTCCGGTCTTTCGTTGGGCAAGGTGATCTCGATCTCGGAAGCACCCAGCGGCGCCGGGCCGCCCCCGCCGCCGGTGCCGATGCCGCGCGGCGGCGCGATGGCCACCGCGGTGCCGCTGCAGCCCGGCGAGCAGACCGTCGGCTTCACGGTGACCGCGGTGTGGGAGCTCACCTAGGAGAAGGTGGTGGTGCCCGGCTAGTGCTGGTAGACCTTCGGGTCCAGCGTGCCGATGAACGGCAGGTCGCGGTAGCGCTCCGCGTAGTCGAGGCCGTAGCCGACGACGAACTCATTCGGGATGTCGAAGCCGACGTAGG
>JAGQTW010000435.1 GCA_020438785.1 Mycobacterium sp.
CAGGCGATGATCAGCACCGCGACCGCCGCGGTGAACGCCGCGGTCACCGAATGTCCGGTCAGCAGCCAGCCGGCCAGGGTGAGCAGCGCCAGCCCGATGACGATCGGCACGAACACCGCCGAGACCCGGTCGGCCAGCCGCTGGACTTCGGCTTTGCCGTTCTGGGCGTCGCTGACCAGCCGCGCCATCTGCGCCAGTTGGGTATCGGCGCCGACCCGGGTGGCGCGCACGACCAGGCGCCCGCCGGCGTTGACGGTGGCCCCCACGACGCTGTCGCCGGGGGAGACTTCGACCGGGACCGGCTCACCGGTGATCATCGAGGCGTCGATCGCCGAGGTGCCGGAGACGACGACACCGTCGGTGGCGACCTTTTCCCCGGGCCGCACGACGAACTGGTCGCCCACGCTGAGCTGCCCGATGGGGATGCGGGTTTCGGCCGACCCCTCGCGCAGCACCGCGACGTCTTTGACACCGAGGTTGAGCAACGCGCGCAGCGCGGCACCGGACTGCCGCTTGGCGCGGGCCTCGAAGTAGCGTCCGGCCAGGATGAACGTGGTCACCGCCGAGGCGACCTCGAGGTAGATGTGGGGTTCGGCGTTGCCGCGGGCCAGCAGGTCGAAGCTCATCGTCATCCCGGGCATGCCGGCATGGGTGAAAAACAGCGCCCACAGCGACCACAGATACGCCGCGCTCACCCCCACCGAGATCAGGGTGTCCATCGTGGCGGCCCCGTGGCGCAGGTTGGTCCAGGCCGCGCGGTGAAACGGCAGCGCCCCCCACACCACCACCGGCGAGGCCAGGGTCAGCGCGAGCCACTGCCAGTTGGTGAACTGCAGCGCCGGGATCATCGACAGCACCACGACCGGCACGGTCAGCACCGCGCACACCACCAGCCGCTGCCGCCAAGCGGCGGCGTCGTCGGGTTCGGTGGGCTCCTGCTCGGGCGGGGTGTCGTGCGCGGCGGGAGGCAGTGCGGCGGTGTAGCCGGTGGCCTCGACGGCGGCGACGAGGTCGTCGGGGGTGACGGTGTCGGGGAAGGCGACTTTGGCTTTCTCGGTGGCGAAGTTCACCGTGGCGCTCACCCCGTCGATCCGGTTCAGCTTCTTTTCGATCCGGGCCGCGCACGACGCGCACGTCATGCCGCCGATGCTGAGTTCGATCGCGCTCAACGGCTTTTCCGAGGAGCTCACCTGGGTCGTCATCGTGGACACTTCCCTCTCAGTCAGACATCGGCCGGGACGACCGGCGCACCGGGTTGACCTCCACTGCGGTGCGGTTCACCCGCAGCCGCACCCGCAGCCGCCACCCGAGGTGTTCAGCGGCAGCGCCGTCGTGCCGCCCGCCGCGTCGACTTCGTAGCCCGATTCCGAGATCGCCTGCGCCACAGACTGTTCAGACGCTGACCCGGACACGGTGACCGTACCGGCGGCCAGATCGACCTCCACATCGCTCACTTCTGGGACGGCACCCACCGCCGATGTCACCGTGGACACGCAGTGCCCGCAGGTCATGCCCTTGACGTTGTAGATGGTCACAGTCATTTCTCTCCCTTTCTCCTGTGCGCCCCGCGGGGGCCACCCCCACAGTGTATACCCCCATGGGGTATATGTCCCGTGCTGTCTTCCGCCGCACTGTGCGTGCGCGCGCCTCACCGGTCAGGTTGTCCCGGGTCGGCCCGGGTAGTTTCGGTGCGGAGACATCCCCGAACCGGGAGGGTGGGTGATGAGCGCGGAGTCCGACGCAGCTGGGCAGGGATACATCCGGTCCCGGCAGGACTATCTCGCGCGGTTGCGCCGCATCGAGGGGCAGGCGCGCGGCCTGCAGCGGATGGTCGAAGAAGAGCAGTACTGCATCGACATCATCACGCAGGTGTCGGCGATGACCAAGGCTCTGCAGGCTGTTGCGCTGGGCCTGCTGTCCGATCACATCGGCCACTGTGTCGTCGACGCCGCTGCTGCCGGCGACAGCGCCCACGCGCAGGCCAAGCTCGCCGAGGCCACCGCCGCCATTGCCCGGCTGCTTCGTTCGTAGTCGTCGCACACCACTGCGGCGTAGTGCGGCGGCCGCGTTGGTCATCGTGGGCCGCCCGGATCCTGGCCGGGGATATCGGTGATCGGGAGGTTGGGTGCCGGTTTGGGGGACGGGGTGGCCGGCAGCGGCGGAATCTCGGAGGCCGGTATGGAGGTGATGTCATTGGCGGGCGGTCCGTTTTCCCGGCCGCCGTAGCTGGTGCCCGGGCTGCGTGGGCCGAGCAGGTGACTGACGGTGACCATGTGGTAGCCGTTGGCCTTCAGCACGGGCAGGAACTGGTAGACGATGTCGACGGTGCTGGAGTAGGTGTCGTGCATCAGCACCACGGAGCCGGGCTTGATCTGCGTGGTGAGCATGTAGACGGTGGCTGCGGTGTTGGAGTCGTTGATCCAGTCGAACGGGATGACGTCCCAGAGGATTTCGGACAATCCCTGCCGGCCCTCCTCGGCGCGGACCGCGTCGTTGGACAGCCCTCCAGCGGGGCGGAATAACCGCGGCTGACGGCCGGTCACGGCGCTGATCGCCGCACTCGCCCTGCTGAGCTGGGCGGGGATCTCCCCTTCGGAGATGGTGGTCATGTTGGGGTGTTCCCAGCTGTGGTTGCCGATCTCCATGCCGGCCTCAGCGATACGCCGGGTGATGCCCGGATCGCGGGTGACCTTGTTGCCGATCAGAAAAAAGGTGGCTTTGGCGTCGTTGTCGGCCAGGACGCGCAGAAGTCGGTCGGTGAAGGGGGTGGGGCCGTCGTCGAAGGTCAGGGCGACGCACTTGGCGTGGCTGCAGTCGACGTCATCGGGGTCGGCCTCACCCCTGCTGGTTGCCACGAGCAGGGCCGCGGCCGCGACGACGACGCCAACCAGCCCGGCAACAGCCCCCCGTCCCCCGATCCGCGGTCGACGGGGGTCGCTGTGCGCCGTCACCGGGTCATCCGACAATGCCCGCCCAGCCCAGCGCGGGCGGTGGGCGGCGGCGCGGTTCTCAGAGTTCCACGGGGCGGTCGTGCGGCCGGTGACCGTCTGATGTCACCGAGTCGCTGCCCGCCGCCCGCGGTTCATCGACGCCGTGCTGCGCCGGGCCGGTGTTGCCCGACCCGTGGCCATGGCCGCCCATTCCCATCATCATGAACATCATCGCCGGGCAGGCCAGCAGCAGAACAGCGATGATGACCGTGGAGGCCGTGGCTCCGAAGAGGACCGCCCCGATCACCGCCACCGCCGCGACGATCCCGTATATCGGTAGGTATTTCGCCATCGTTGATCACTCCGTGTCGATGCAAAACTGCGGTTCTGACCGCGAGCCGGCGGTAGGCATTCCAACGAATGCGCCATCGGCGCGGCCAATTTCACGCTACACCCCGCAGGCCGCCATGACTACTATCGTTCTTAGTAGTTGTTGCCGTGTACCGCTGTGGCCGGCGACGGGCGCAGCGGTGTTGGCCGGTCCGGGTGTTTTCTTCATCGAATGTTTGTCAAAACCTGACGGAGGCCATACCCGCGGAGGCAAAGCTGATGAGTGAGGCGTGAGGCAGTACATCAGCTCCGCGCCGTCGCAGTGAACGCCGTCGCAGTGAGGGAGGACAGATGCCGCCGGGAAACAGGGGTGCAAAGCCGGTTGGGCCGGGGTCGCCGAGTCGGGCTCGGGCGATGACGTCGACCGCGATTTTGGACGTCGGCGGCCTGCACTGGGCCACCTCCGGGGCCGTGGTCGAGTCGGCGCTGGCCCGGCGGCCGGGGGTCACCTCGGTGCAGGCCAATGCGGTCAACCAGACCGCGACGGTCGTCTACGACCCGCAGGTCACCTCGGTCGCGGAGTTGTCGGGATGGGTGCGTGACTGCGGGTTTCACTGTGCCGGCCGCTCGGTACCCGATCACGTCTGTGAGCCGATGAGCGAGCCGGTCCACGCCGGGGGGCATCCGGCGGGCCAGGCACACGGCGGTCACGATGGGCACCCCTCCGGGGGCGCCGGCGGCCACCCGCACGGGCAGGCCGGGCAGCCCTCGCCGCACGACGTGATGGGTCATGGCGGTCATGGCGGGATGTCGATGCAGGCCATGGTCGCTGACATGCGCAACCGGTTCCTGGTGGCGCTGGTGTTGTCGATCCCGATCATGTTGTTCTCCCCGATGGGCCGCGACATGCTCGGCTTCCGGCTCCCGGCCCCGTTCGGCCTGCGCGACGATGTCTTCTCGCTGCTGTTGAGCCTGCCGGTGATCTTCTACTCGTCGTGGATCTTCTTCGACGGCGCATGGCGGGCGCTGCGGGCCCGCACGCTGGACATGATGGTGCTCGTCGCCGTCGCGATCGGGGCCGGATGGCTCTACAGCGTGGTGGTGACGCTGACCGGCGGCGGCGAGGTGTTCTACGAAGCCGCCTCGGTTCTGGCCACCTTTGTGCTGCTGGGCCATTGGTTTGAGATGCGGGCCCGCGGCGGGGCGAACGAGGCGATCCGCACCCTGCTGGAATTGGCACCCCCGATGGCGGTCGTGGTGCGCGACGGAGAACCCGTGGAAGTGCCCACCGCCGAGGTGGTGGCCGGGGATCTGCTGTTGATCCGGCCGGGGGCCAAGATCCCCGTCGACGGCACCGTCGAGGACGGCGCCTCCGAAGTCGATGAGTCGATGGTCACCGGGGAGAGCCTGCCGGTGTCCAAGGCGGTGGGCTCGGAAGTGATCGGGGCCTCGATCAACACCACCGGCACGTTGCGGGTGCGGGCCACCAAGGTCGGGTCGGACACCGTGCTGGCGCAGATCGTGGCGATGGTGCAGGAGGCCCAGAATTCCAAGGCGCCGGGACAGCGGCTGGCTGACCGGGCCGCGTTCTGGTTGGTGCTGGTTGCGCTGTTGGGCGGCACCGCAACGTTTTTGGTGTGGTGGGGCGTCGGGGCGGGGGTCCAGGCCGCGCTGCTGTTCGCGATCACCGTCGTGGTCATCACCTGCCCGGACGCCCTCGGGCTGG
Source organism: Mycobacterium sp. (assembly GCA_020438785.1). Lineage (GTDB taxonomy): Bacteria > Actinomycetota > Actinomycetes > Mycobacteriales > Mycobacteriaceae > Mycobacterium. The sequence continues at coordinate 4,987 of JAGQTW010000435.1, forward strand.
CGACGCCGACGGCGATCATGGTCGGCACCGGACTGGGCGCCAAACGGGGGGTGCTGTTCAAAAACGCCACCGCCCTGGAGACCTCGGCGCGCATCGACACCGTCGTGATGGACAAGACCGGCACGTTGACCAAGGGCGAACCGGAGGTCACCGATCTGGTGGTCGAGGGCATCGGCGAGGAAGAGCTGCTCACCGTGGTGGCGGCGGTGGAGCGCGAATCCGAACATCCCCTGGCCGCGGCGATCGTGCGCTACGCCACCGAACGGGGGGCCGCCCCGGCGGCGTTGACGGGGTTTCGCAACGTGCCCGGACACGGGGCGACCGCCACGGTGGCCGGCCGGCGGGTGGCGGTGGGCAACCGCAAGCTGATGATCGAGGAGGGCGTCGAGTTCGGTGCGCTGATGAGCCGCCGTGACGAGCTGGCGTCCTCGGGCCGCACCGCCGTACTGGTGGCGGTGGACGGACGAGGGGTGGGCGTGATCGCGCTGGCCGATGCGGCGCGGGAGACCTCGGCGGCGGCGGTGGCCGCGTTGCACGATCTGGATGTGCAGGTGGTGATGCTCAGCGGGGACAACCAGGCGACCGCGGAGCGCATCGCCGGCCAGCTCGGCATCGACACCGTCATCGCCGACGTGCTGCCCGGCGACAAAGCGGCCAAGATCGCCGAGCTGCAGGCCCAGGGCAAGAAGGTCGCGATGGTCGGTGACGGCGTCAACGACGCCCCCGCC
>JAGQTW010000436.1 GCA_020438785.1 Mycobacterium sp.
ACTTCTCCACGATCCAGGCCAGCTGTCCCACCGGGGAATCGGTCAGGCCGTACCCGAGCGTCTGCGGCCGGGTGGCCTGCTCCTCGGAATAGCCGGTCCCCCACTGCACATGGTGGGCGATCGCCGCCATCGCCGCGGCCTCCTCGGCGGTGGGGTTCTGTGCGCTCTCCGGCGTCGGGAAGCCCAGCGGCATGTTGATGTGAATCGACTTGCAGCCCCGGCCGTTTCGGCCCATCTGGGCGGTGACGGCCGAGCCCCAGTCGCCGCCCTGGGCACCGTAGCTCTCGTAGCCGAGCCGGGCCATCAGCGTCGCCCAGGCGTCGGCGACCTTCTCGACCGACCATCCCGTGCGGCTGGGCTTACCGGAGAATCCGTAACCGGGCAGCGACGGGCACACCACGTGGAAGTCGGCCGCCAGCGGTTCGATCACCTTGTGGAACTCCACGATCGATCCGGGCCAGCCGTGGGTGATGATCAGCGGGAACGCGTTCGGGTTCGACGAGCGCTGGTGGATGAAATGGATGTCCAGCCCGTCGATCTCGGTGACGAACTGGTCGAACCGGTTCAGGGCGGCCTCGCGGGCCCGCCAGTCGTACTCGTCGGCCCAGTAGCCGGCCAGCTCGCGGGTGTACGCCAGGGGGATGCCCTGGCTCCAGTCGTCGACGCACTCGCGCTCCGGCCAGCGGGTCCGGGTCAGCCGGTCCCGCAGGTCGGTCAGGACGGGGTCGGGAACCGCGATGCGGTAGGGACGAACCTCGGTCATGGATCGAGGCTAGGCCAGGCGCCCGCCTACCAGCCGAACATCCCCCACATGGGTTCGTCGGCTTCCTCGCCCATGATGCCGAGGTCGTTCGGGGTGGCGGTCAACTGGGAGTTGCCCGGACTGGCGCAGTCGGTCTCCTGGCCACCGATGACGGCGCTGCCGCCCATGGTCTCGCAGCCGGGCAGCAGGGGGTTACCGGCACCGCCGCCGCCGTACTCGTCGGCCGCGGCGAGCGGGGCGGTCGCCAGCGCCGCCACGGCTCCGGCGGTCGCCGCGAACATGGCCAGTGCGTGTCGCTTCTGCATCAACGTGCCCTTCGTCCGTGGGGTGACTGGGTTATCGTAACCGGGGAACTTACGACAACGTAAGTCGTTGCAGCCTCGAACGTCAGGAGTCCCATGTCAACCGCTACGCATGCCGCCCGCCGTGCCGCGGCGGCAGTCCTCGGCGCCGGTGCCGTCCTGCTCGCGGGCGCCGCGACGGCCGCCGCCGATCCCGCCCCCGGCTGCGGCGCCGCCGACATCACCGCCGTCGAGGGTCAGGTCGCCACGGGCATGAGCGCCTACTTCTTCACCCATCCGGATGTGAACGCGTTCTTCAGCAGCGTGCAGGGCCTGCCGAAGGCCGATGCGTTCGCAAAGACGAAGGCCTATCTGGCGGCCAATCCGCAGGTGCAGGACGAGATCAACGCCATCCGCGGGCCGGTGTTCGACCTGCGCAATCGGTGCGGAATCCCGACCAACAACCTGATTCGCGGGGTGCTGTAGCCGTACCGCCGCGGACGGCCACCGACTCGCATTAGTCTCAGCGCTCATGCGCGTGGTCGTCGATCTGAACAAGTGCCAGGGGTACGCGCAGTGCGTCCCCCTGGCTCCCGAGGTGCTCCGGCTCGTCGGTGAAGAGGCACTGGCCTACGACCCGAACCCCGACGAGTCCCAACGACAGCAGGTGTTGCGCGCGGTCGCCTCCTGCCCGGTGCAGGCCATCATCCTGGAACTGGACCCGCCCGCGGACCGGGACACCCTGTGAACGGGACCTACCGGCTCGACGAGGTCGTCGCCAAGTTCCGCGCCGAGGGCCGGATCGCCATCGTCGGCGCCTCGCTGGCGGGCCTGCGCGCGGCGGAGGCGTTGCGGGACAAGGGCTTCGAAGGCTCCCTGACCATCATCGGCGACGAGCCGCACGAACCGTACGACCGTCCGCCGCTGTCCAAACAGGTGCTCAAGGGCTGGGTGCCCGCCGATCACACCAAGCTGCCGCGGCTACGCCGGGTGGACGCCGACTGGAAACTCGGGGTGGCCGCGGTCGGCCTGGACCGCGCCAACCACATCGTCAAACTCGGCAACGGGGAGGACGTCGAGTATGACCGGCTGCTGATCGCCACCGGCACCCGGGCGCGGCCGTGGCCCAACCCCGAGGAGGGCGCGCGGCAGGGTGTTTTCACGGTACGGACCGTGGAGGATGCCGCCGCCCTGGCCGCGGCGTTGCGGGCCGGCCCGAACCGGGTCCTGGTCGTGGGCTCCGGCTTCGTCGGCTCGGAGATCGCCTCGGTGTGCCGCGATCTGGACCTGGCCGTCACGGTGGCCGAGCGCGGCAAGGGCCCGCTGATGGGTGCGCTGGGCGGGGTGATCAGTGAGATCGCCGCGGGCATGATGCGCGATGCCGGGGTCGACCTGCGCACCGGAGTCGCGGTGCAGGGCCTCGAGGGCGACGCGGGGCACGTCCGTCGGGCCCATCTCTCCGATGGCACCGTCCTCGAGGTCGACGTGGTGGTGGCCTCGCTCGGCTCGATCCGTAACGTGGAGTGGCTCGACGGCGCCGGCCTGGCCGCCGGGCAATGGGGGCTGGCCTGTGACGCCGGCTGCCGGGCCTTCGACATCAACGGTGTGGTGACCGACCACATCTTCGTCGCCGGTGACGTCGCGCGCGCCCCGCACGTGCTCTACGACTACGAGTTCCTGTCCCAGGAGCATTGGGACAACGCGGTTTTCGGCGCCCGGGTGGCGGCCAACAACATGCTGCACCTCGAGGTGGGCCGGCGTCCGCACCTGCCGCTGCCGTCGTTCTGGTCGGGGCAGTTCGGGGTGAACATCAAGAGCGTCGGGGTGTGCTCCTACGGCGACGAGATAGTCTTCACCCAGGGCTCGCCCGGCGATCGGCGCTTCGCCGCCGCGTACGGCAAGCGCGGCCGCATCGTCGGCGCGGTCACCTTCAACCACGGCAAGTGGCTGCCCTACTACGCCTCGCTGATCGAGAAGTCGGCGCCATTCCCACCCCCGCCGCCCGGCTACGACCGCCCGTCCGACGCCGAGGTGATGCCCGCGCGCTTCCCGGACCCGCGGGAGCCCTCGGGCAACCCGGACGTGGTGCTCACCGGACACGACCCCACCGACCGCAGCGCCGAGTTCCGGCCGCGCCCTTAAGGAGACGCACGTCATGGACGCCGCAACCGCCTGGGCCGAGGCGATGAAGTTCGAGAATCGTCCCAACCCCTACCCGTACTACGAGGAACTGCGCAAGACCCCGGTGGCCAAGGTGTCGGAGAAGACCTACGTGGTCACCGGCTACCCGGAAGCCGTTGCGCTGGCACATGATCCACGGATCAGCTCCGACATCAGCCGCA